>JAHYJD010000166.1 GCA_019429365.1 Bacteroidales bacterium
TATCAACCCGGCCTGCACTGGTGTTCATCAGACCCGATAAA
This sequence comes from Bacteroidales bacterium, assembly GCA_019429365.1. Lineage (GTDB taxonomy): Bacteria > Bacteroidota > Bacteroidia > Bacteroidales > UBA7960 > UBA7960. The sequence goes on from JAHYJD010000166.1 coordinate 42, forward strand.
TAATCCGAATTAATCAGGTTATTTTCAAAACACGAGCTTATTGCAATTACCAGTTCAGCAGCCATAAGATAAGAGTGCTTTTCATGGTTAATTGTTTTTTTGTGGTAGCTTTTATGCCTGTTTTTTTCCTTTAATTATGCTGCCCTTTGTTTATAAAGATGCTCTTGAAATTCTATAAACAGCCTGCTGATATTTGCCACATCGCCCAGTATCTCCTTGGCATCTTCCAGTGATTGATATTTGTTTGTAAGCAAAACGGGAAGTTTTTCCTGGTCGAGTTCATCTACACCTGTTTCAATGTATTTGCTTAACACGAAGGAAATAAACTCTTTCTGCTTGTCGTTGAGTAAGGCAAAAATGGTGGCTTCGGCTGCTTTGGCCCTGGCTTCCCTGGTCATGGCAATATAGTCGCCATTGAAAACGTATTCCAGCACATCGTACAGGTCGCTTTTCTCCATGTCAACCAGTTTTTGCAAAGTTCGCAAGTCTGATTTTGGGAAGCCGGCTTCATCTAATCTCTCCAGAAGTATTCTGCGGGTAATTGGATTGCTCCACAGTTTCCGCAATTCTTCTTCGTCTTTGAAAAGTCTGGGCAACTCTCCGAACAGGTTATTCAAAAATTCTTCTGCTGAAATGGGCTTGCCATCGGCACTCCAGAATGAAGTTTGTGTGGTGTATTGTATCTGGCGTTCCTTGCCACGGGCGAGTTTTATTTTTATTCTTGGTTTGCGCTCAAAAGGCTCTCTGGGTTCTTTCACTTCGCCGGTGACGGGCGGGGCAGTGGATATTGAGCCTTCTCCAGTAGTTTCTTCGGCTACCGGCTCTCCGTCCCACTCGGGATCGGAAAAATGCTTGTAGGCATCTACAAAGTCGTAAATGGTAAAAAACTCTTTACCGTCGAACAATCGGGTGCCGCGCCCAACAATTTGCTTAAACTCTATCATGGAATTGACCGGCCGAAGCAAAACAATGTTGCGAATATTTCGGGCATCAACGCCGGTTGAAAGTTTCTGGGAAGTAGTCAGAATGGTTGGAAGTGTTTTTTCGTTGTCCTGAAATTCACGCAACAATCGTTCACCTTCTTCGCCATCGTTGGCGGTTACCCGAACGCAATAAAACGGGTCTTTGCTAAGAGCATACTGGTTTGTCAAATCGCGGATCAATGCGGCATGGCCCTGGTTGGCACAGAAAATAATTGCTTTTTCTTTCTGGTTGCACTCATCCAAATAGATGTTTACCCGCTTGGCTTCACGCTCCACAATTTCAATGGTGCGGTTAAAGTCCTTTTCTTCATACAACTTGCCTTCTTCAATTTCGCCTTCCACAATGGTATCGTCCGAAGTGTAGCGGTAATCGTCCAGGGTGGTTTTAATGCGTTTTACTTTGAAAGGGGTTAAGAAACCATCGTTGATGCCCTCTTTCAGCGAGTAGATATAAACCGGTTCGCCAAAGTAGCGATAGGTGTCCACATTATCCTTTCGCTTGGGGGTTGCGGTTAAACCCAGCTGCACTGCCGGACTGAAATATTCCATAATGCCCCGCCAGTTGCTTTCGTCGTTGGCGCCGCCGCGGTGGCACTCGTCAATGACGATAAAATCGAAATAGTCGGGTGGGTAATCTCCGAAATAGGGTGCAGGATTACCCTCTGCATCCGTACCGCTCATGAAGGTTTGAAAAATTGTAAAGAAGATACTGCCATTGGTTGGCACTTTCCCTCTTTTCTTAATCTCGCTGGGTTTTATGCGCACCAAAGCATCTTCGGGGAAGGCCGAAAATGAGTTGTATGCCTGGTCGGCCAAAATGTTGCGGTCGGCCAGAAACAGGATGCGTGGCCTGCGGCTGCCATCGCGCTGCAAGGTCCAGCGGGTTTGGAAAAGTTTCCAGGCTATTTGAAAGGCAATGGCCGTTTTACCTGTTCCTGTGGCAAGGGTGAGCAAAATGCGTTCCTGGCCGTTGGCGAGTGCCTCCAGGGTGTTTTTAACGGCTATTTCCTGGTAGTAGCGAAGTTGCCAGGTGCCGCTTTTGTCTTCGAAGGGCACATTGGCAAATTTCTCACGCCACTCGTTCTGCTCGGCAAAGGTTTTGTTCCATAGCTGTTCGGGGCTCAGAAAATCGGTTACCAGGCCTTCTGCGCCGGTTTTCATGCAGATTTGGTAAATCTCTTTTCCGTTGGTGCTGTAAGAAGTTTCGAGCTGCATTTTTGCGGCGTATTTCTTGGCTTGCATCACGCCTTCGCCAACGGGCAATTCCTCGCTTTTGGCTTCTATCACGGCCAGTTTAATGCCCTGATACACCAACACATAATCGGCCACTTCTCTTTTGCTACGGCCGCCGGTCTGTATTTTTCCGGCGGTAATGCTGTATTCACGAAGTATCTTAGAGCCTTCTGCAACGCCCCAGCCGCAAGCCTTTAGCCTGGGGTCTATGAGTTCTGCTCTGGTTTCGGCTTCGTTCATTTTTTGGTTGTTTTGTTCTGGTTTTCGTGGGACTGGTGGGACCTTTATGACACGGTCGCAAGAGTGCCACGAACCGGCTAATATAATAATTTACCTATTCTTTTTTCTCTCGTCTATTCTCGCTTTAAACATTCTTTCGCGCAAGCCGCCTTCTTTTACAAAGGCTGTTTCAAGTTGCTTTAGCTGTTGTTTCAGTAAATAAGTGCAAATTTTAATCAAGGTTATCATGGTATTGGCGCAAATCTCGGGGCTTTCGTGCTCAATGGCATTCTTAAACGTTTCGTAGGTGGGGTTTGGTTCGCTGCGGTTGAGTTCGCGCAGGCGGGCCACCAGCTTGTGATTTTTTTCCCAGAGGGGCAGCTTGCGGGTGCGCAGAAAGTCTTCGTAATCGATTTGGAGCTCTTCGAGGCTGGCGCGGGCCACATTGGTGAGCTTAATCTCTGTTTCCTTGGATGTGGCCGATGCCATGCTGCCCTCCGCTATATTTTGTTTGCCGCTGCGGGCGGCCTGCACCATTTGACCTATTGTGCGGTCGTACTTGTGAAAAAAGCGCGTGGTGAAATATACCGTGCCATCATAGATGATCTCTGCCTTCTGGTAGCTGAACAGG
>JAHYJD010000048.1 GCA_019429365.1 Bacteroidales bacterium
TTTGCAATGGAATTGTCAACCAACATGGCCGGAAATGCCCCTGAAGCCATGAAGGCTTGCAAACGCCTTATTCAGCAGGTGGCCGGTAAAGAAATTGATCACTCATTAAGCAAATATACGGCTGACCTGTTAACTAAGCTGCAAAAAGGGGAAGAAGCCCAAGAGGGCATGAAGGCCTTTCTTGAAAAGCGAAAACCGGCCTGGCCGGAAAAGTAAACATGAGAAGATGAAGCGAAACATTACCAAGGTACTGGTGGCCAACCGCGGCGAGATTGCCATTCGGATATTCCGTACGCTGCAGCAAATGGGCATAAAAAGTGTGGCCCTTTATTCGGAAGCCGATGCAGGCGCCCTGCATGTGGAGCATGCCAACGAAAGCTATTTGCTTCAGGGAGGCAGCCTTACCGACACTTACCTCAACCAAAAAAAGATCATTGCCATTGCACAGCAAGCAGGAGCCGACGCTATTCATCCTGGCTACGGCTTCCTGTCGGAGTCGCACGAATTTTCGCAGTCAGTGCGAAAAGCAGGACTGGTTTTCATTGGCCCCGGAGATGAAGCCATCCGCATGATGGGAAACAAAATAGAAGCCCGCAACCTGGTTAAAAAGCTGGGCGTGCCACTTATTAATGGTGCTACCGGAAGCCCTGAAGAACTCATGGCAGTGGCAAGTTCGGTTGGCTTTCCTTTGCTGGTAAAGGCTGCGGCAGGTGGTGGCGGCAAAGGCATGCGCATTGCCGAAAACCAGGAGCAGGTGAAGGACATGCTCGAAACCGCCCAGCGCGAAGCCCTCAACTACTTTGGCAATGGCGATGTGTACATTGAGAAGTACCTCGATAAGCCCCACCATATTGAAGTGCAGCTCATTGCCGACGAGCATGGAAATGTGGTGACCCTTTTCGAAAGGGAATGCAGCATACAACGTCGCTATCAGAAGATTATCGAGGAGGCACCAAGCCCCAATGTGAATCCTGAGCTAAGGGAAAAGCTTATGCAGGCGGCCCGTCGTATTGCAGAAGAAATTGGTTATGTAAATGCAGGCACCATCGAGTTTCTGGTATCGGGCCAGGATTTCTATTTTCTCGAAATGAATACCCGCATTCAGGTGGAGCACCCGGTTACTGAAATGATCACCGGCATCGATATTGTGCGCGAGCAGGTAAGCGTTTCCCGGGGCAAGCCGCTCTCATTCACACAAGAAGAGGTAAAGATCAATGGCCATGCCATAGAAGCCCGGGTATATGCCGAGGACCCCGAAAAAGATTTTATGCCCTCGCCGGGAAAAATATTGTTTTATCGCAACACCCTCGATAACGGTTTGCGGATTGATGCTTCGGTTACCAATGGCGCGGAGGTTAGCAGCCAGTTCGACCCCATGATCAGCAAGGTGATCAGCCATGGTGCCACTCGCCACGAAGCCCGTCTGAAACTTATTGCCGGACTGGAAGGCTACCTGGTGCATGGCATTAAAACCAATATCCCCTTTCTTATCGCCCTGTTGAAAACTACCGAGTTTATCGATGGCAGCGCCGATACCAACTTTTGCAAGCATTTTCTGCAAAATGGGTTTGGTGAGTCGCTCAAGGAAATTCCTGACGCTGACCTGCTGATCGCCGCTTTTATTTTCGCCGGAAGGGAAAAAAGAGCCAAAGGCGAAAAAATATGGAATCAACTGGGGTATTGGCGCCTGTGTATGCGTACCGGGCTCATTATTAACGGGCAAAAAATCTCGCGCAGCATTAACACCATCGATCCCGAAAGGATTTACATGGAGCCCGTTGAGAAAAAAATCATTTATCATTTGATGAAAAAAACCGATCATGAACTCATGATCGATGCCTCGGGAGTGCTACACAAATTATATTTCACGCTGAAGGCCGATGGTTCAGCCTTGATTCAGCTAAAGGGAAAGGTTTATCTGATGCAGCATGCCATACACCTGAACCGCGAAAACCTGACCCGCATCAACAGCAATCCCGTGCTCGAAGGCAGTTATGTGGTGAATGCCCCCATGTTTGGAAAGGTAATCCAGGTCAACGTGAAGCCCGACGATCTGGTAAACAAAGGCGATACTTTGCTGATCCTGGAATCCATGAAAATGGAAAACCGGGTGGTGGCCATTGGCAAAGGACAAGTGCAAACCATTGAGGTTCATACCGGTGATTTGGTGCAGGATAACCAAAGATTGATGGTTTTGTCTAACATTTCTTGAAAAAATTTTAACAAAAATATACTTGACTGAGAACCATTTAGAAAAAACATTGTTATAAAATCATAACAAAAAACCATCACTCATGATAACACACCCACTATTAACCGATGCGCATCACGCCCTCAGGGAAAGGATTCGCGAATTTGCTGAAAAAGAAATAAAACCGGTTGCCGCTCAGCTGGACGAAACAGAGGAGTTTTCAATAGAGCTCACCGCTAAAATGGGCGAAGCAGGCCTGTTTGGCATTCAGGTTCCTAAAGAACTGGGCGGACACGGACTCGACACCCTCTCTTATATTATTATGGTAGAAGAAATTGCACGTGTTGACAGCTCGCAGGCTGCCACCATTGCCGCTGTGAACTCTCTTGCAATTGCGCCCATTTTAAAGTATGGCACACCCGAACAGATCAAAAAGTACATTCCCCCGCTCACCGATGGCCGCATGACCTGGGCTTTTGGCCTGACGGAAGAAAATGCGGGTTCTGATGCCATGGGCTCTCAGACAACTGCCGAACTGGTGGATGGCTACTGGGTAATCAATGGCGAGAAAAGGCACATTACCAATTCTACTTCCGAAATTTCGGGCGGCGTAATTGTGCAGGCCATGACCGGCGAAATTAACGGTCGCAAGAAACTTTCGGCCATTATCGTAGAAAAGGGCACCCCGGGCTTTACTCGCGAAAGAAGCTTTGGCAAGCTGATGTGGCGTGCCTCTGATACCGGCAGGCTTTACTTCGACAATGTGAAGGTACCTGCATCCAACCTGTTGGGCGAAGTAGGCCAGGGGGGGCGCATTATGCTCAACACCCTCGATTCCGGTCGCCTTTCGGTAGCCGCCATTGGGCTGGGGCTGGCACAGGGTGCTTTTGAAGAAGCCATCGCACACTCAAAGAAAAGGGTGCAGTTTGGGCAACCCATTCACAAGTTCCAGGCGGTATCCTTCAAAATGGCCGATATGGATATGAAGATTGAACTGGCTCGCAACACCCTGTATAACGCCTGCTGGAAAAAGGACAACAATATGCAGTTTGCCCGGGAGGCGGCCATTTCAAAACTTTATACTTCAGAAATTGCCCGCGAGATTGCCGACGAATCCCTGCAGATTCACGGGGCAGCCGGTGTCTTCAAGCCCCATCCGGTAGAACGCTTCTATCGCGACCAGCGTCTGTTGCAAATCGGTGAAGGCACCTCTGAAATTCTACGTATGGTGATTGCACGCTACAACGGCGTTTAAAGTACCTGTACCATGGAAGACCGGAAAAAGGATCATATAAACCTGGCGTTCGAGTCGCAAATCCCTGCCAGGGATATTGACCAGCGGTTCTATTACGAGCCCATGCTCAGCGCCCACCCGGTGAATGCCATCCCGGAAACGAATTTTCTGGGCCAGAAAATGCTCTTGCCCGTTTGGGTGTCGAGCATGACCGGAGGCACCAAACTGGCCGGCACCATAAACCGTAACCTGGCCCGCGCCAGCAAGGAGTTTGGTATGGGTATGGGGCTTGGATCCTGCCGCATCCTGCTCGAAGACGACAAGTATTTTCCCGACTTCGACATGCGCGACATCATTGGCCCCGACTTTCCGCTCTGGGCCAACCTGGGCATTAACCAGCTCGAAGACATGCTGCGCGACAAGCAAGCAGACCGCATCATTGAATTGGTGGAGAAACTCCGTGCCGATGGCTTGTTCATTCACGTAAACCCTTTCCAGGAATGGTTTCAGCCCGAAGGCGACCGCCTGAAGAAACCCCCCATTGAATCCATACAGGCACTGCTTGAAAAGGTCGGTTTCCCGATTATTGTTAAGGAAGTGGGGCAGGGCATGGGTTACGAAAGCCTGCGACAACTGCTGAAACTGCCGCTTGGCGGTATTGAATTCGCCGCTTTTGGTGGTACCAACTTTGCCAAAGTTGAGCTAATGCGCAGCGAAGCCGTGGAGCAGGAAATGTTTGAACCCCTGGCCCGGATAGGCCACGATGCGCTGCAAATGGTCAACATGGTTAATCATATTTTTGAAAATGAACCTGAATCTGTTCGCGTGAAGCAGTTGATCATTTCGGGGGGTGTGCGCTCCTACCTCGACGGCTATTACCTGATCAACAAATCGAAAATACCCGCTGTATATGGACAGGCTTCTTCCTTCCTTAAATATGCCCGCGACGACTACGAAACCCTGCGGCAGTTTATTCAACTCCAGGTGAAGGGGCTGCAAATGGCATATGCGTATCTGAGGGTAAGGTAATGGCATGGGGCAGAGGGCGAAGTCTTTCGTCCTGTGAAGCGGGACCGGCTGTGAGTAGCCCCGGGTCGCCCTCCTGACTTTGCACCCGGGGTAGAAGTGGCTCTGGGCGCAGGGAAAGTGGCAGTTGATAGCGGCAGGAGGCAGTCGGTAGTAAGCGGTAGGCGGAAAAATTGAGGTTATTTCCAAATGGTCTTTTAAAATACTTCTAAAATCAAAAATCGTTAATCGTTATTCGTTAATCAAAATCTTCCTTCAAATATGCCCCAAAGGTCAATCATAAAGGGTTTCTCAAAACTCAGCCCTGAAGAAAAACAGAAAGTTGTTGAAGGGCTTTTTGAAGATGCAACGGGCGTGGGGGAGACCCTGCGTTCGTTTCTTCATGGCGATCCCAACATCCAGAAAATCCTCTCGGAGCTTAGTGAGAACACCCTTTCCAATTATCCGCTGCCCTACAATGTGGCCCCCAACTTTTTGATCAACAACACCGTTTATATGGTTCCCATGGTAACGGAAGAGAGCTCGGTGGTGGCGGCGGCCTCGGCTGCAGCCAGTTTCTGGGCTGCCAGGGGCGGCTTCAAAGCGCGGATATTGGGCACCCAAAAAATCGGGCAGGTGCACTTCCTTTTCAGTGATGATCATCAAAAACTGGAAGCCGCTTCCGCGGAAATTATTGTATTCCTGCAAAAGCGGGTTGCTTCCATTGCTGCCAATATGGTGAAGCGTGGTGGAGGCATTACCGGCATGGAGATCCGAAACCAATCGCAACTGATAGAAAATTACTTCCAGCTTCACCTGACCTTCGAGACGGTAGACGCCATGGGCGCTAACTTTATCAACTCGGTGCTCGAGGAATGCTCACGCGGACTGGGCGACTTTTTCCAGCAAAAGCCCGGCTTCGCTGAGAATGCCTTTGAACCGGTCATGTCTATCCTCTCCAATCACGTGCCTGAGTGCCTGGTGGAGATTAAAGTGGGTTGTCCGGTGGATGAGCTGAAAAATATTGCCCCGGGTGTTTCAGGCGGAGAGTTTGCCCGCCGCTTTGTGCTGGCCGTTGAGATAGCCGAAAAAGACATTCACCGTGCTGCCACCCACAACAAAGGCATCATGAATGGAGTGGATGCCATAATCATTGCCACGGGCAACGACTTTAGGGCCATTGAAGCCGGGGCGCATGCCTTTGCAGCAAAGGATGGCCACTACACTTCGCTCAGTCATGCAAAGGTCGAGAATGGGCAATTTGAGTTCACCCTAACCATGCCCATGGCACTGGGCACCACCGGCGGGCTTACCCGCCTGCATCCGCTGGCCGACCTCTCATTAAAGATGCTTGGAAACCCCAATGCCAAAGAACTGATGATGATTGCGGCGGCGGCTGGCATGGCCAACAACTTCGCTGCAGTGCGATCGCTTACCACCACCGGCATTCAGGCCGGGCATATGCGTATGCACCTGCCAAATATTCTTACCCAGCTTGGTGCTACCGTGGCTGAACGCGACAAGACCCTTACCCACTTTAAAGACCAGACTATTTCGTTTCAAAAAGTTGAAGCCTATTTGAAAAATTTGCGGACTACGGACGGATAATTCCCTTACCTTTCCCGACGTTTCTATAAATAAATTCACGCCCCAATGAACTCAAAAAGCTTTTATTCGAACGCTAAGCTTATGATTACGGGCGAGTACCTGGCCCTGGCCGGATCATTGGTGCTGGCAGTGCCCCTAAGGTTCGGACAAAGCATGCTGGTGGAAAAGCTTCCCCAAGGGGAGCCCTGGTTAAGCTGGACTGCTTTGGAGCAAGGCCAGCAGTGGTATCACGATATTTTCCGCGAAAGCGGCTTTGAACCCGAAAATGCAGGGGATCAGGTAAGCACAAATCTTCAGAAATTGCTGCTTCGGGCAAAGGAATTGAACCCGGCCTTCCCCGAAAGGAGTTCTTCCTATAAAATTACTACCGACACCAATTTCCCCTTGAAATGGGGGCTGGGGAGCAGTTCCACGCTCATTTCCAACCTTGCCTGGTGGGCCGGCGTCGATCCTTTCGAATTGCTTTTCAGCACTTCCAGCGGCTCGGGCTACGACATTGCCTGCGCCCGCCGCAACACACCCCTGATTTACAGATACAACGGACGGGGCCACGCCCCTTCGGTTTGTGAAGTGGCTTTCGACCCACCCTTCAGGCAAAACCTGTGGTTTGTCTATACCGGCAAAAAGCAAAGCAGCGCAAAAAGCATTGAAGGCATCGATCCGGCAAAATTCGATAACCATACCCTCGAGCGCATCTCTGAGCTTTCCATGAAATTAGTTAAAGAAGAAAACCTCGACCATTTTATCCGGATGATGACCGCACATGAAACGGTTATTGCCCGTGCCATCGATCAGTTGCCCTTGCAAGCCGTGCGCTTTACCGGTTTTCCCGGGGCGATCAAGTCATTGGGGGCATGGGGCGGCGATTTTTGTTTGGCCGCTTCCGCGGAAAGTGAGGAAGTGGTTAAAGCGTATTTTAATAAAAAGGGCTGCGATACCATCTTTGGTTTTAGCGAAATGGTTTTACAATAAATACACTTGCATATGAGTAATGAAAAATTCAAAGGGCAAGCCGGAGAAGTTTTCTGGGAGAGCCCTGCCAACATCGCACTGGTAAAATACTGGGGCAAGTACCCCGGGCAACTGCCCATGAACCCTTCACTGAGCTTCACCCTTCGCGAAAGCGTGGTGCGAATCAGAATGAAGTATGCACCAGCAGGAAACGGCCCAGGAGGTTTGCATTCGTTTGCACTCAACGGGCAACCCAATGATAAGTTCCGCGCGCGCATAAGCAAGTACATCGACAGCATGAAGGCCCACTATGCCTTTTTGAACGATTTTGGGCTCGATATTGAAAGCCAGAGCACTTTTCCGCACTCTGCCGGTATTGCCTCTTCGGCAGCGGCCTTCAGCGCGTTGGCCATGGCACTGGGAAGTATTGAAAACGAACTTGCCGGGAAAACCGGAATGGGTTCCGACTTTTTGCAAAAGGCCAGCTTTGCCTCCCGCCTGGGCAGCGGCAGCGCCTGCCGCTCGGTATATGGCGGGTTTACCGTTTGGGGTAAGTCAGAACACCTGCTGGGTTCGAGCGACGATTTTGCCGTGAAACTCGCCGATGAAAGCATTCACCCGGCCTTCAGAAACTTGCAGGATGCGGTGCTGATTGTGGACGATTCTGAGAAGAAAGTGTCGAGTACAGCAGGACATGCGCTGATGAACGGGCACGACTTCCGCGAAAGCCGCATTGCTCAGTCAGAAAAGAATCTTTGCAGCATGCTACACGCCCTGAAAACAGGAGATGAAGATTTGTTTGTGAACATTGTTGAGAATGAAGCGCTTACGCTCCACGGCCTGATGATGTCCTCCCGCCCGGGTTATATTCTGATTAAGCCCGGTACCATTGCCCTGATAGAAAAGATTCGGGACTTCAGGCAGCAGCATACTATTAATATTTGCTTTACCTTAGATGCCGGTCCCAACATTCACTTGGTTTACCTCGACAAAGATGCCCACAGGGTGAGACCATTTATACAGCAGGAGTTGCTTCCGATGTGTAAGAACAGACGCTGGATGGATGACGGTGTGGGTGCAGGACCCAAAAAGAAATAAACGTCCTTTTATGCCGATATCTGCCCGTACATACTTTGGGAAAATCATGCTCTTTGGCGAATACAGTGTGATTAGCCAGGGAAGAGCCTTGAGTGTTCCTATTAGTAAGTTCCATGCCCGGTTGCAGTTTCCCGGCGAGGAATTCAACATTGAAGAAACACGACTGAATCAGCAGCTGAAAGACTACCTGCTTGACCTCGTGCGCCGCGAGGAGACCGAAAGACGTGACCATGGGATTGACCTTAACCGTTTTGCCCTTGATTTGCTCAGGGGGCTGTATCTCGAGTCGGATATTCCCCCGGGTTATGGTGCTGGCAGCTCCGGAGCCCTGGTGGCTGCCGTTTACGAAAGCTATGCCTGCGAACCTGTGCCGCACAAACCTTTTCCCAGCCCCCGGAACATGCGCAAACTGATGAGAAGATTGGGCATGCTGGAGGCATATTTTCACGGCACCAGCTCAGGTATCGACCCGCTGAGCTGCTACCTGCAGAAACCCCTGCTGATAGACCCTGAGCAGGGAAATAAGCCGGTTGAAATACCCCCGCTGCCTTTTGGCGAAAGCGGTGGTTTTTTTCTGGTCGATACTTTTTTGCCGCGAAGAACAGAGAGCTTGGTAAGCAGATTCTCCGAACACTACATCCAGGAACATTTTCGTAACATGATACACGACAGTTATATCCCGCTGGTTGATTTTTGTATCGATGCGCTGCTGGAGGCCCATCCCGATGAAATCGCCAGGGGAATCAGGCAGCTTTCTTCCATGCAAATGATATATTTTCGCGAAATGATACCTCCCGGCTTTTTTGATGCCTGGAACCACGGCCTGGAAACCGGTGAGTTTTACCTTAAGCTTTGTGGGGCAGGCGGGGGCGGCTTTTTGCTCGGTTTTACCGAAAATTACGATCTTGCCAGAAAAAGTTTTCATAATAACGAAGATCAATTTCTCCCTTTCCCTATTTCAGGGTAGCATGCAATTAGATGGGCTCCCTGCTTTTTGGAATCGTTAATAGGTCATTTTTACTAACTTTATCCCGAAAAAAATAAGATTATGAAAAAGTTCCTCTTATCAGTTTTTTGCATAATGCTTGCAGTGTCCTTTTTTGGTTGCAGGCAAACAAGTGAATCGGGCTATGATGAAGAAGGCAATCTTTATGGTCGTATTAGCATTTCCGGGGCCTGGGCCATGTACCCTTTGGTGGTGAGCTGGGCTGAAGAGTTCAGGAAGGAGCATCCGAATGTTCTGATTGATATCTCGGCTGGCGGTGCGGGTAAAGGCATTGCCGATGTGCTGGTCAATATGGTTGATCTGGCCATGGTCTCGCGCGATATTACCCCATCGGAAATGGGGCGTAACGCATGGTTTGTTTCCGTGGCAAAAGATGCGGTAATTCCAACTTTTAATTCAAACAATCCAAACAAAAAGGCCATCCTTGAGCAAGGTCTTATCCGAAGCCAGTTTCAGGACATTTTCCTTACAGAAGGCCCGAAAAACTGGTCGCAATTTCTTCAAGGCCTTGGTGAGGGTACCATAAATGTATTTACTCGCTCTGATGCATGCGGGGCGGCCGAAATTTGGGCTTACTACCTGGGCAAGGCCCAGGAAGATTTAAAGGGCATTGGGGTTTACGGCGATCCAGGCATTGCCGATATTGTGAAAAACGACAGGTTGGGTGTGGGGTATAACAATATTGCCTTTGCCTATGATGTAAATACACGCTTGCCATTTCCGGGGCTTGCGGTTATTCCAATCGACTTGAATGAAAACGGCCGGATTGATCCGGAAGAGGATTTTTACAGTACCCTTGACGATTTAATGGAGGCCATTTCACAAGGGAGGTATCCTTCGCCTCCTGCCCGTAACCTCTTTTTTGTATCGAACGGACCACCCAAAAATGTGGCTGCTATCGAATTTTTGCACTGGGTTCTTACCAAAGGGCAGGATTATGTGGCTCAAGCCGGATATGTTGGATTATCTGAACACATCCTTGGCGTGCAGTTAGAAAAGTTGCCTGAGCTGAACAGACCCGGTTTGGTTGAAATCTCCAATGAATAATTAACAATTCTGAATGGCGCTAAAATTTAGAAAATTCAAGGACCGGTTTTCGTCCTTATGGATAAAGATTGCATTGTTTTTTGTGGTATTACTGCCTGTAGTAATTACCCTCAGCCTGCTTTACAAGTCAAGCGTTGTGCTTGAGACCAATGGCCTGAAAGAGCTTTTGTTTTCTTCTGTTTGGCGGCCCCTTGCCGGGCAATTCGGGTTCTGGCCATTTATTGTCAGTTCATTGTGGGTAACCATTTTGGGCCTTTTGATCACAGCCCCAATCTGCATGTTCTCAGCCATTTTTCTTACGCAATATGGTTCTGCCAGGTTGTTAAGGTTCATGCAGCCCGTAATCGATATTCTGGCAGGTATCCCATCGGTCATTTACGGGGTATGGGGCATTCTGATCATTGTTCCAATGGTGGGCCGGTATCTTGCGCCATTGTTCGGCATTGAGTCAACAGGTTTCAGTATTCTGGCAGGCGGGCTGGTATTGTCAGTAATGCTCATACCTTTTATTCTTAATATCCTTATTGAGGTTTTTAAAACCGTGCCAGTCGAATTGTCTGAAGCATCCCTTTCGCTGGGTGCAACTAAATGGCAAACCATTAAGTTTGTGGTGGTCAGAAAATCATTTGCCGGAATCACATCTGCATTCGGTTTGGGCCTTTCACGGGCTTTTGGCGAAACCATCGCTGTGCTTATGGTGGTTGGAAACGTGGTAGGCGTTCCTAAAGGTATTTTTGATCCCGGATACCCGCTGCCGGCTCTGATAGCAAACAATTATGGCGAAATGCTTTCCATACCCATGTATGATTCTGCGCTCATGTTCGCTGCTCTTATCCTGCTGGTTGTGGTCATGTTTTTTAACTTTTTGTCTAGGGTGGTAATCATTCGTTTGGAGAAAAAGGTATAGGCTTATGTGGAGAAAAATTGAAGAAAAGGCTTTTTATTACCTAATGGTAATTAGCACGGTTTCACTGGGCTTCTTTCTTTTACTGATTGTGGCCACTATAGTTTATCGTGGTTTGCCCTATCTTAGCTGGGAAATGATAAGCCAAACCCCCAAAGGGGGCTATTATTTTGGTCGGGAGGGAGGCATTCTGAATGCCATTATTGGCTCACTTTACCTGTCGTCAGGTGCTGTAATAATAGCTTTGGTCATTAGTTTGCCGGTTTCACTTGCAATGAACATTCACCTGAAGCGCAGAAAAAAACTGGTAAACGGTCTGCGCTTTATCCTTGACCTTTTATGGGGTATTCCTTCTATTGTTTACGGTGCTTTTGGCTTTACGCTCATGATTTACCTTGGCATTAAGGCGAGCTTGCTGGCAGGTATCATCACTGTAGCCTTTTTTATTTTGCCCATCATGATCCGCTCGATGGATGAGGTAATGAAGAATGTCCCGCTCTCGCTCATTGAATCGGCATTCGCACTGGGTTCAACCCGGACCGAAGTAGCATTCAAAGTAATGGTTCGTCAAACATTCCCCGGAATTATTACGGCCGTTTTGCTTGCCTTCGGAAGGGGTATTGGCGATGTGGCCGCAGTGCTTTTTACCACCGGCTATACCGATAACATACCCACCTCGCTTATGCAGCAAACGGCAACATTGCCTCTGGCCGTATTTTTTCAGTTGGGATCGCCCATTCCTGAGGTTCAGAACCGCGCCTATGCCGCTGCCCTTATCCTTACCATAATCATACTTGTGGTAAGCATTTCAACCAGGTATTTCGGCAAGCGATTCAGAAAAACATTAATAAAATAGAAGATGCAACAAGGCAAAATATCCATCCAAAATCTGGATCTCCACTTTGGCAAACATCACATTTTGAAAAATGTGAACATTGAAATTCCTGAAAACCAGCTAACAGTGATACTGGGCCCTTCGGGCTGCGGAAAAACCACTTTGATGAAAACCCTGAATCGCCTGGTTGAATTGGAGGAAACCGTTAAAATTAACGGCAAAATTTTCCTTGACAATGAGGATATTTTAAACACCGACAAAGATGTGACCGAAATCAGGAAGAAAATGGGTTTGCTGTCGCAACGCCCATCTCCGTTGCCAATGAGTATTTATAACAACATTGCTTATGGCCTGCGTATAAATGGCATCTCAGGAAGAAGAAAGCTTACCCCTTTGGTTGAAAAGTACCTTCGCCAGGTAAACCTGTGGGATGAGGTAAAAGACAGATTGAAAGATCCTGCTACAAGGCTTAGTATTGGTCAGCAGCAACGCCTTTGTCTGGCCCGCGGACTGGCAGTTAACCCCGAAATAATTCTGGCCGATGAACCCACCTCGGCGCTCGACCCACTTTCGGCAAGTATTGTTGAAAAAC
The DNA here is from genome assembly GCA_019429365.1 of Bacteroidales bacterium. Classification (GTDB taxonomy): domain Bacteria; phylum Bacteroidota; class Bacteroidia; order Bacteroidales; family UBA7960; genus UBA7960. The sequence goes on from JAHYJD010000048.1 coordinate 12,472, forward strand.
AATTTGCCGAACTAAAAAAAGACTACACCCTGGTTATGGTTACTCACGTGCTTCGCCAAGCAAGGCGAATTGCCGATTATGTTGTATTTATGTACCTGGGCGAAGTGATTGAGCAGGGCCCCGTTAAAGAGTTTTTTGAAAACCCCAAAATGGAAAAAACCCGCGAATACCTCAAGGGGGCTTTCAATTAAAAGTTTCAAAAAAATTTATGAAAAAACTGCTGCTGATCTTTTCAGGACTCCTTGTGAGCTTTTCTTGTTTAGCGCAATTTTCCATTTCGGGAGATATTTTTGTCAGACCTGAATTCAGGCACGGATACCGCCGCATGCCTTTTGCCGATGAAAAACCCGCAGGGTTGGTAAATCAGCGTACCAGGCTTGTTCTTGATTTTAAAAAAGATAATATTACCACGAAAGTATCTTTTCAGGATACCCGCATTTGGGGCCAGCAGGAGCAACGCACCCAGGTTCCATCGTTCGATTTGCACGAAGCCTGGGTTCAAATCGCTTTTACTGATAGTTTCCTGATACGGGCCGGACGTCAGGAATTGCGTTATGAAAACCAGCGTTTCTTCGCCATAAATGACTGGAACGTCGCAGGTCAGAAACACGATGCACTGTTGCTCAAATATCTTGGTAAAAAGGGCGAATTTCATCTTGGCGCGGCCTTTAATCAAGATCAGAATCGTCTTTTTGGAACCGATTTCGGGTTAAGCAATTACAAAACCCTCCAATACTTGTGGTATCAAACCCGGCTGGGTTCCCGTTCACGCATTTCTTTTATGGGTGTAGCCGATGGGTATCAGAGCCTGTACAATCCAGAAATATTGTATGTAAGAGGCACCTGGAACACCTTCCTTGAATTGAGGCCCGGAAGATTTGTTCTTTCATTCAATCCTGCTTACCAGCATGGTAAAAACCGGCAGGGGCTGGAGATTAATGCCGGATACTTCATGGGTTCTGCTTCCGTTAAATTGAATGAAAAGATAATAACCACCCTGGGAGTGGAATGGTTTACGGGAAATGATGGCCTTAACGACAACCACAAAGATAATGCATTTGATGCCCTTTACGGAGCCGGTCATTCTTTGCTTGGTTGCATGGATTACTTTACGCAGATTCCTGCTCACGCCAAAGGCGCAGGGTTAATTAATCCTTATTTTAAGACCCAGTTCCAAATTTCGCCAAAAATCCGCGGCGATGCCAACATTCACTTCTTTTCCCTGCAAAACAATTATTTGGATCAGGGCCAGGTAATAAATAAGTTTTTGGGTACGGAGGTTGACTTAATCGTGAACTATCACTTTAATGAAATTACACAGATTTTGGCTGGCTATTCCGTTATGTTTGGCACCGAATCAATGGCCGTCATCAGGGGCGGCAGCAAAGATGAGTTTGCGCACTGGGGCATGATTATGCTGCGGATCAGGCCCAAATTTCTTTAAATCCCGATGAAAGGAGACAAAAAAATACTCATTATACGTTTTAGCTCCATTGGCGACATTGTGCTTACTACGCCGGTGCTGCGCGCATTGAAAAACACCATTGGGCTGAATGCCGAAGTGCATTTTGTCACCAAAAAGTCTTTTGCCGCATTCATGCGCAACAATCCCAACGTCGACATGGTCCATGAACTTGAAGGCAGCCTGTTTGAACTGACAAAACGGCTCAGGTCCGAGCGCTTCGACTATATCATCGACCTGCACAACAACCTGCGCTCCAACCTGCTCAGGCTGCTGTTGATGCGGCCCTCAAAGGCTTTCAATAAACTCAACGTCGAAAAGTGGCTGCTTACCCGCTTAAAAATCAATCGTATGCCCAGTGTCCATATTGTGGACCGCTACCTTGCCGCTGCCAAGCGCCTGGGGGTCAAAAACGATGGGCATGGGCTGGATTTTTTCCTTTCGGAGAAAGACCTGGTGTGGCCCGAATTGTTGCCCAAAGCATTCAAGCAAGGATATGTTGCTTTTGTAATTGGCGGCATGCATGCCACCAAACGCATGCCCAACCAAAAGATTATTGACATTTGCCGGGCACTGAAAAGGCCGGTGGTGTTGCTGGGTGGGCCCGAAGATGCCAAAAACGGACGAATAATTGAGGCGGCTGCCGGGCAGCATGTGTTCAATGCCTGCGGAAAGTTGTCGCTAAACCAATCGGCCTTTCTTGTGAAGGAAGCCAAAGTGGTCATTACCCACGATACGGGCTTAATGCATATTGCCGCCGCTTTTCAAAAACCCATCATCTCCGTATGGGGAAATACCGTGCCGGAATTTGGCATGTATCCTTATATGCCTCAAAAGCCCGAAAATTCATTGGTGATCGAGGTAAAAGGTTTACCTTGCCGTCCCTGCGACAAGATTGGCTATGAGAAATGCCCTAAAGGCCATTTTGACTGCATGGAGAAAATCAGCCACAATGAGGTGGCAAATGCTGCCCTGGGGTTTTTTTAATATCCTCCGTTTAGAAAGGGATTGGTGTTGCGCTCCTGCCCAATGGTGGTGGCAGACCCGTGCCCGGGATAAACCTTTACCTGGTCGGGCAGCGACATTAGCTTTTCTTCAATGGAGCGGATCAGCAGGTCAAAATCGCCTGTGGGCAGGTCGGTGCGGCCTATGCTGCCCGAAAACAGCACGTCGCCGGCAATGACAAAGCCTTCCTTTTCGTGGTAGTAGCAAATGCTGCCTGCCGCGTGGCCGGGTGTATGCAGCGCTTTCAAACGCTGATTGCCGAAAAGAATCTCCTGCCCATCTTCAATAAACCTTTCGGGAACAATTAGCTCATCCACTTCAAAACCGAAGGTTTTGCCATACTGGTGGGCACTGGTAATAAAGGCCAGGCTGTCCTGATGGGTCAGGGGCTTCAGCCCAAACTGCCGTATGGCAAAGTTGTTCCCCAAAATGTGGTCAATGTGTGCGTGGGTGTATAATAGGGCCACAGGCTTTAATTGTTTTTGCTCAATAAATCCGGCCAGTTGTGCTTCTTCATGCGGCTCGTAGCAGGCCGGGTCAATAATCACGCATTCGCCGGTTTCATCGTAAAGCACAAAGGTGTTTACCTGGAAGGGGTTAAAAACAAGGGATTCTATCTTCGTCATCAATGCGGTTTTTTTTAATTCTGGAGGTCAAAGATAATTAAACAACCGCTTTCATCAATTCCCGGACTAAATGTCCTAAAAATTATCCCTGATCACTAAACCCTAAACCCTGTTTTTTTACCTTTGTTTATTAAACCCCTTTAGAATGGATATCAAAAACCGCATTCAGGACCTTGCCGGCAATTTTTATGATGATGTAGTAAGGATGCGCCGGCATTTGCATGCCCACCCCGAATTGTCGATGCAGGAGCACAAAACCGCTGAATATATTGCCACTCAGTTGCAGTTAATGGGTATTCCTTTCAAACAAGGTGTTGCCCGCACTGGCCTGGTGGCTCAAATTGAAGGCCGTAACCCTGAAAAGCGGCTACTTGCCCTGCGCGCCGACATGGATGCCCTGCCCATTTTCGAGGAAAACCCGGTGGATTACAAATCGAAGAACCCTGGCATTATGCATGCCTGCGGGCACGATGTGCATATGGCCAGCCTGCTGGGGGCAGCAAAAATCCTGCACACATTGCGCCATCAGTTTGAGGGCACCATACGCCTTATTTTCCAGCCTTCCGAAGAAAACTACCCCGGAGGCGCCAGCCTTATGATAAAGGAGGGGGTGCTTGAAAACCCCAGGCCGGCAGCGATCTTTGGGCAGCATGTATTTCCCGGGCTGCCTGCTGGCAAGGTGGGTATTCGAAGCGGCAAATACATGGCTTCTACCGACGAGATTTACCTTACAGTGAAAGGCAAAGGAGGGCACGCCGCCACTCCGCATATGATTGTTGACCCGGTGCTGATTGCCTCGCATATTGTGGTGGCCCTGCAGCAGGTGGTGAGCCGGCGGGCTAAACCTTCTATGCCCACCGTGCTTTCATTCGGACGTATCATTGGCGAAGGACGCACCAATATTATTCCTGCCGAAGTAAAGCTCGAAGGCACCATCCGCACTTTCGATGAAGACTGGCGCGCGCAGGCACATGAACATATCCGCGAAATAGCCACCTCAGTGGCCCGCTCCATGGGTGGCGAATGCCATGTGTTTATTGATCATGGCTATCCTTTCCTGGTGAACGACCAACAGCTGGCTGATAGTTTTCGCCAATGGGCCGGAGAATACCTCGGTCCCGAAAATGTGGAAGAGCTTGAACTGGCCATGACGGCCGAAGACTTTGCCTATTATTCGCAAATCGTGCCGGCCTGCTTTTACCGCCTGGGCATTAGAAATGAAGGCAAAGGTATCGTGTCGAACCTTCACACTTCAACTTTTGATGTGGACGAGGAAGGCTTGAAAACCGGCATGGGGCTGATGGCCTTTCTTGCCATCAAAAGGCTTGAAGAGCAATAATAAACCCTACCATCCCCTTTTGGGCACCCACACTTCTACTTCCAGTTTTTCAACCGGGAGTTGCTCTTGTCCCCTTAGCCAGAAATAGATTCTTACCTGGTCGGTTTTGCTGCGTGGTTCGGGCGTAAGGTAAAGCCTCTCGAGCACATTCCAACTCAATGGGGTGATCTCGTGCGGGAAATGTTCGTAGTCCTTGCCCCGGTATTTGTAGTTGCCGCCCTTGTGGTCGAAGGTAATGACCATGCTGAATGGGTTGTCTGCCACATTGCCACCGTCAATAAATACCGTGCCTCTCACCTTCAGAAAGGCATGGTCGGCCATGGTGAGCCGGTTGAAGGGAACCTCCAGTGCGGGAGTAAAGGGGTTTTCGGGTGTGAGGATGATCACCTCGCGGGTGTCGGTTTTCAGGCTATCGCCCGAAACGCTAAGCAGACTCCCTTCAAAATTCATTTCATAGGTGCGATACAGGTAGTAATCGTCCGGATTCTTTAGTTCATCATCGCCCCCCAGCGACCGAGGCACCAGCAGCAGGCTTTCGATCTCCTCGGTGGGTGGAGTTACCCTGCCGAATACCGCTTGGTAATAGGCTTTGGTCATGGAGTCGGGATGAATGATGCCGTTGAAATACTGCCAGGTTTGAAAAAGATTAAGCACCACAAAAAAACCCGCCAGCACCCAAAGCGATTTACGCCAAAAAGGTTTCAGGCTTTTTAAGCCAATGAAGAAAAACCCCAGAGGCAACACCATTATGGCATACGACTGTACCATAGCGCGGTGTCCGAAAGAACCAGCATACCACCAGGTAGTCCACGAACTTACCAGGTAAAGATTCAGCACGGCAAAGATCAACAGCGGATAAAAAATGTCGCGCCGGTGTTCGTAAAGGTTTTTGAAGCCGTAAATGGCCAGTGCCATCATGGGGGTGTATATGAGCCATCCCTTGCGGAAGCTAAACAATACATCCCAGGTATAAGGGGTAAGCAGGTCAAGGCCCTCACCCGGATTGTCGTACGAATAATATAAAAAGCTTCCTGTAAAGATTTTCCAATAAATCAGTTGGGGCAATACGGGCAATACAAGGCAAACCGCTGCAAGCAGAATTTTTTTGAAATGAGCGCGGATCAGCCTGAATTTTTCCACGAAAGTGGCCTTGTTATATACACCCCATAAAAGCGGAATGATGATGGCAATGGCTTCTGTGGGGCGAATGGCCACCATGAGACCCAGGCAAAGACCCAGCCATACCGAAAGCCTTGTGGTGGGCGTTTCGTGCCAGCGTATTACCAGCCAAATCAATAAGGCGTACAGGGCAAACAGGTAGTTGTGCACCAGGGTATGGTTCACGGAAATATAAAACAGATTGGTGCCTGCCACCAGCAAAACCATAAGAATAGCGCTGAAACGATCAGAAAAAAACTTCAGCAACACCTTTCTCAGGAAAAAAAGTCCCAAAAAGGTGAACAGCAGGCTGGTTATAAATACCGAATACTGGTAAGGCAAGGAAAACCCGTCGGCAGCGAAAGAAGTGCTGGTTGCCACCAGGTGTGCCAGGGCAAACCCCGGCAGAAAAACCATCGCCAGTCCTGAGGAATATTTGATGATCAAGCCTCCTTCGGGGCCGGGCGAGGCCTGGTAAAAAGTGGTGCTGCCCTTATACTTTTCGAGGGCTTTCTGGATAAAGGAAGGATCGTTCAGGCCGGGATCCTGATATATAAAGGTAGCCGGCAAATACAGGTAATAACCGAAAGTATCCCATGAAATGATGTTGCCTCTGACATGCAGGCGTTGAATGGAAACCACTGTGAGCAACAGCATCAGCAACAGCAAGCTGTAGCGCGAAAAGTTATTTGGTTTTGATGGCATCTTCGCAAAAATTCTGGAAAAGGTTCGGGATTTCCAGGGGTAAAAGTAGAAAAAATATTGTTGCTTAAAAACTACCTGGCATTGTAAATAGTCACCGGGTGACTAAACCCGGCAGATTTTCAAATGCCAGAAGTTGTAGTCACCCGGTGAATAATCGGAGCCTGAAAATAACAACGGGTGAACTTCTCTGACAAATTAAAATGATAGATTATCATTCACCTTTGGTCTATTGCTACTATCGGTAGAAATTGTTTTTTCCGGTTTCGAGGAATTCAATGTACTTGGGAATGCTGGTGTCATAGCCATAAGCAGGGGCCAGCAGGTTCTCCTCGTGGTCGAGGATCAGGTAGTAGGGCTGGGTGTTTATGCCATAGCGTTCGGCCTGGAATACACTCCATTTTTGGCCCACGGTGCGTATGTTGCGTTCGCGGCCCAGGGCGGTAGATACAAACTGCTCCGCCTCGGGCAGGCTGGTGCGCTCGTCCACATATAAGGATATTTTCACAAAGTCGTTGCGCAACATGTCCTGTACCTGGGGGTCCGACCAAACGTTGGCTTCCATCTTGCGGCAGTTGGTGCAGCCCAGGCCGGTAAAGTCGAGGAAAACGGGCTTGCCGGCTTTTCGGGCGGCAGCCATGCCTTCTTCAAAGTCGTTGAATGCCAATAAGCCATGTGGGCCTTCTTTTACGCTTTCACCCACATAAATAGTACTGGTAGCTGCCGGGGAGGCTGCTCCCGATGTCACGCCACGGCTCAGGTCAAAGTCCTGGGTGGTTGGCGAGGGCAGAAAGGAACTCACAGCCCTCAGGGGAGCACCCCATAGGCCGGGAACCAGGTAAAAAACAAAGGCAAACACGGCAATGGCCAGCATTAGTCGCGGCACGCTCAGGTATTTCAGGTCGCTGTCGTGGGCAAATTTTATCTTTCCGATCAGGTACAAGCCCAGCAAGAAGAAAATGGCGATCCAAAGGACCAGGAAGACCTCGCGGTCGAGTATGCCCCACTGTGCCACTGCATCGGCCGTACCCAAAAATTTCAATGCAAAAGCCAGCACGATAAAGCCCAGCACCACCTTCACCGCGTTCATCCAGCCGCCCGACTTGGGCAGCGACTTGAGTGCAGTGGGGAATACGGCAAAAAGACTGAATGGAATGGCCAGGGCCAGGCTGAAGCCCAGCATGCCAATGGCGGGCGAAAGTACATCGCCGCTGGTGGCAGCTTCAACCAAAAGCGTCCCTACAATTGGGCCAGTGCAACTAAAACTTACCAGCACAAAGGTTAAACCCATTAGGACTACCCCAATAAGTCCTCCTTTTTCATCGGCCTTGCTGTCGAGCGCGGTTGACCATTTTGAAGGCATGGTAAGCTCGAAGGCGCCAAAGAAAGAGGCGGCAAAAAATACCAGCAGGGCAAAGAAAAACAGGTTGAAGCCCGGGCTGGTGGCCAGGGCATTCAGGGCGTTGGCGCCAAAAATCATCGAAATGGCCAAACCAATAACTACGTAGGCAAAGATGATGGTAAATCCATAGAAAAGAGCGTCGCGAATGGCCCGCGGGCGATTGCCGGCATTGCGCAAAAAGAAGCTTACCGTGAGCGGAATCATGGGGAATACGCAGGGGGTGAGCAAAGCCAATAGTCCGCCCAGTAAACCGGTGATAAAGGTGCCCCAGAACCAGCCTTTCTGCCTTCCAGGGGTTTCTGCCAGGGGGGTGGCTGTTTCAATAATGCTTTCTTCAATGGCTTCGGTAGTGCTTTCTTCTCCTTCAGGTTCTTCAGTTTCCAGCACAGTCAATACTTCGGCTTCTGCCCCGGATGGCACAGTGGCTGCCACAGTTTTGCCCGGCAATTCAAAGGCGAAATCCATGTAGTCGGGGGGCAGGCAGGACGAATCGTCGCACGACATAAAGCCCACCTCACCGCTAATCCTTACCGGACTATCAGAGGTCACCTCCACGGTTTGGCGAAAGGTTACCGAACCAGAAAACATGGAAAGCTGCATGTTGAAGTTCGGGTCGAACTTCTCAGCCGGCTTTGGATACCGGAGATTCCCGACTTTTCGGAAACCACTTCCTTCGTTAATATCAATAGAAGTGGGTATGGGGCCGCCAGCCGGAAGATCGGTGCCGTAAATATTCCAGCCCTGGTCAATATTGGCAGTGAACCGGAGCTCGTATTGGTTATCTGCAATTTTTTCGTGCGAGAAACTCCATGTAACTGGCTCAAGAATCTGAGCAGCTGCAGTACCGGCAATAAACATAAGAACCAATAGAACAGTTTGCTTCATTAATTTTTCGATGGATTTCATGTCGTGTGAAAATTTTATTTTAGGGTAACACTGTTTCAAAAGCTTTGGTTTAAACCCGACTGTTAAAACAAGTTAAAAGCATTCATATATGTATTTTGACCTGCAAATATACAACATTCGGGCTTTATAGCCGTCCAATTTTTGCCCGGAAAACTTTGGTGGTTTCGTGGGTGATCCTGAACATTTCGCTTATCCTGATTCCGGCCACCCAGGCAATCTCTCCGCCCGAAACCACCACCCAAACCTCCTCTTTTAGGTGCCGAGGGATTTTTTGATCGGTGAGCAGGTCGCTCAGCTTTTTTCGGCCTTTCATACCCAGGGGCACCATGCTGTCGCCCGCCCTTGCCTTTCGCAGCTCCAGCGGAAATTCAAGCAGGTCGTAGTTTAGCATGGCGGTTTCTTCGCTGGCAGGAAAGGGCATATCCTTTTCTGCAGGCAATGTCTCAAAAAAGAAAACAGCACCGGAAACTTCAGTTTGCTTGGTGCTTTCATAAACTGAATACACCATTGGTTCCTCACTTCCTCTCAATGGTTTTACAAAAATCTTTTGCCGGTCTTTTATGGCCATGTGGGTTTCAGAGTAAAACCTTTTTCCGGATTGTGCCTCCAGGCTTTCGAGTAACTCCCGGCAGACAGTACCTGAGAAATGGCAGTCTCTTAAGAACTCATATAACATCAGCTCTGGCTGTGGCAGGGCTTGTAGCTTTGCAATTTCAATTGCAAAACCTTCCCTTTCGGGGGAAATGCATTCGGTCTTTTGTTTCTCTACTTCCAGTTCGAGCAGTTCGGCGGCTTGCTGCATCCGGCCAATGAATGCATGCATGCTCTGGTTCATGGCCGGGTTTAGCTCTTTGAGGATGGGGATGATATGATGCCTGATGCGGTTTCGCAGGTATTTGTCTTGCAGGTTGCTTGCGTCGGTGCGGAAATCTATCTGGTGCTCAAGGGCGAACGCTTCAATTTCCTGGCGTGTGGCAAAAAGCAGCGGCCTTATAATATTCTCATTTTTCAGTGGGATGCCTGCCAATCCTCGCACACCGGTGCCCCTGATCAGATTAATGAGCATGGTTTCAATGGAGTCGTCGAGGTGATGGGCTGTGGCGATCCGGTCGTACCCGTATTCGATGGCCGTTTCCTGAAGAAACTCATAGCGCAGCTCCCGGGCCGCTTCCTGTATGGAGATTTTGTTTTGCTGCGCAAACTCCCTGGTGTCGAAGGTGGCCGAATAAAATGGTACCCCAAGCATCATTGCCGACCTTTTTACCAGTTGTTCATCAAGGTCAGAGTCGTTTCCCCTGAGCGAAAAATTGCAGTGAGCTAACCCGAAACTTTTCCCCGAAAGGGAAAAAAGCCTGGCCATGACCATAGAGTCTATACCACCGCTTACTGCCAGCAAAATACGGTCATGCTCCTCAAACAGTTGATAGCTCGCGACAAAGGCCCCGAAACGATGCAACAGTTTGTGGTCCTCATTCATACCAGGAGTATGGCTGGCCATTTGGTAATAATTTGAATGTCAGTGTTTTTATTGTCTTGATGCTGCAAAGTTAATGATTTTATGCACAGTATTCCTGAGGGGTTTCTTTGTGGTAAATGCCAGTATTAACAGGGGTTTTATTGGCTTTTACCTAAAACCTCAAAGAAAAAATCATTTTGTTGTAACAATTGGTTTGTTCGTGCCGTCATATGGTCAAAACGCCCTTTCCCCGGGTGTCCGGTAGCGAACAAATTCAGGCCGAAACCGAACAGAAAAGCCTGAGTCACTTCAACGAGTAACTTTGTAATAAACTGTGAAACAAAATGTTAAAACCTTTGGCACGCAATTGGGCAAACTTTTGACAGAGAAAGACAGCAACCAACGAATTTAAAGAACATAAAAAAACCCCAAGTCATGAAAACAAGAGTAATCACCACCGTTTTGATCTCCATGCTGATGCTTGCCAGCGCAAGTGTTTTTGGAGGAAAGCCCCAGGGCACCATGTTATTCCGCACCTTAAATGGTTTTGTTGAAATCCCGGTAAAAGTTGAAGAAGCTCCCGACTCACTCCCGGCAGTGGTAAAAGTTGCCATGGCCCAGCATGCCGAAGATATGCACTCCCTGGTTCATGTGCAGTTCGACCTGAGCCTGATTTCCAAACCCGAGCCTGATGCCGATGATGTGGCCATTAATACCTGCAAGATTTTTGAAGAATTGCGCTACCGGGAATTTGCCCGCAAATAAGGCTTCTTAGGTTCCTTGTAAAAACAATCTCTTCATTTGGTTCGAGCCGGGCAGGTCAAAGTACCTGTCCGGTATTTTTATTGTGCTGAAAAACAGCTGGCTGAGAAATAATTGATTTTTTTTTACCAGAAAGCTATTGCATAAATGAAAAACCTTTTTACCTTTGCACTCCCCAAACGATGGGGCGATCACTTGAAGGAAGTGATAACGATCTTTGAATAAATTGGGAAAGCCAAATAAGTAGCGCAAAAAACAATACCCGTTGATAGACTTTAAGAGTTTATTTACGAACCAAA
>JAHYJD010000167.1 GCA_019429365.1 Bacteroidales bacterium
TTCTCCAGCTTGGCCAATGCCCGTGAGGTGCCCCAGGTGTTTTTGAGGTTGCGCAGGGTGCTGAGGCGCTTTGATCGCGGCGGGTCGGGGTCGAAGTCGCGTGGGTGGAAGTATAACATGTTGTAGTGGCGGCTTTGCACAAAGTGCTGAACGATGGTGCCGGGCAGCAGCCGGAAGTACCCGCTGCCGGCGAAGGGTATGTTTAGCCCCGCCAGGCGCGCGCCGGCCAGCGGAAACTCCCACAGGGTTTGGCCCTCGTGCTCCCACTGAAAGGGCGCATCGGGCAGGGGCTGCCCGGCGGGGCCGCGGAGGTTGCGAATGGAGCTGCTTAATTTAATGCCATGCCTTATCAAAATGGGGATGGTCCACAGGTTGCCGGCATGCATGCTGAAGTAGGGCGAACGGTAATATACGGGTCGCTTGCCTGTGAGCTCTTCCAGCAATTCGAGCCCACGAATAAGGTCTTCTTCAAAGGCTGCTGGCGTAAGCACATCATTGTGGTGGTGGTGGAAGCTGTGGTAGCCGATCTCGTGTCCGGCGGCGGCAATGTCGCGCACCAGCTGCGGGTATTGCTCCGCCACCCAGCCCAGCAGGAAGAACACCGCCGGCTGCCGGTGCTTCTCCAGCAAAGCAAGCACATTGCGGGTGTTTTGCTCCAGGCGTGGGGCAAAATCATGCCACTCCTCAGGCGCAAACTGCAGGGAGTCCTCCGTGAGGAACCATTCTTCAATATCGAAGGAGAGGAGGTTCAAGGTTGGGGATTTTGATTTAAGATTAACGATTTTAAATTTGCGATTTGATTTTGGAACGCAGATTTAGCTGATTAGAACTGATTTGCACGGATAAAAATTATCCGTGTTGATCCGTAAAAATTCGTGTCATCCGTGTTCCAATCTTCCGACTTCCGACCTACCTGCTTCCTACTGCCTACTGCCTCCTCAATACACTCGCTCTGCCAGCCACTCATCCGCCATCCTTGCCAGCGGAAGTGGTATTAGCTTCACCAGGCCTTTGAGTTTGGGGTATAGTCCGGCGGGGTTTTTCTGGCGGTAGGTGGCGTTCATAAACAGGGGCTGGTCGGTGGTGCCCCACTGTTGTTTATAGCGGTGCACGCCGCTGCCGGTGGTGCTGCGGCCCATGCTGTAGGTGTGGCAGCCGCGGCGGGCTGCCTCGCGCATGAGGGCATAATGCAGCAGGTAGCTGGCATACATATGGTTGTATCGTCCTAAAGTGGCAAACCAGGCGTTCTCGGCCGCCCCACCCCAGGTGAGGAGTACACCCGCGCCTACCGGTTTTCCTTCATGCCTTACCAGCACAAGCAGACAGTCGCCTTCGGTGTAGCCGTTAACCAGGTTGTTAAAAAACTTTTTGGGCAGTCCGAAAGAGCCTAATTCCTTGATGTTTTGGCGATACACCCGGTAAAAATCGTCGAGCAGCTCCACACCGCCCGTTTCGGTCTTCAGCCCGTGTCGCATGGCGCGACGTATCTTGCGGGCGATTTCCTGGCGAAAATAGGCGGGGTTAAGGGTTTCCTTCCGCGGAAGCGGCAAAAAGCTCATCACCTTGCCGCCTATGGCGGTTTCGCTTTCGCGGAAAGGGCTGCGGTATTGCAGCCTCACACTGCCTTTCGGCCATGGAGCAGCCTGCTGTATTTCCGTCGGACTGAGCTCCAGCTTTAGCTGGTGGTCTTGCCCTTGGGGCAGGGGCGTGCGGTTCAGAAACGCCACTATGCAACGCATCATCTGCCGGTGCAAAAACGCCGCTGCCTCTTCGTCATTCCCCGGAAGGGGTATATCTAAAAGCCTGATGGCCTCCTCATCGACCCATAAACCGCCATGGTCGAAGTGCGGCAGCGACACCCAGGTGCCATGAACGTACATTGCCGGGAAGCGCGCGATGTGCTGGCCCTCTGCTGTGACTTCGATCAGCAGAAAATTCCAGGCAAACGTTTTTTTAAGAATGTTTGCAAGACAAGGGTTTGATCCGATGGTTTCTTTATGGAACACAGATCTGACGGATTAAAACGGAATTGCGCGGATAAGAATTTAAAAATGTTTGCCAGTATTTCTGAAGGGGTTTTTTATGGAACACAGATTGAACGGATTTAAGCGGATTGTCGCGGATAAAAAATTAATTTCAGGAAAAATTCTTGTAAATATTCTGGAATATTTTTCTTTTAAACTCAGGTTCAGTGCCAAAGTTTAGAAGCAATCCAACCTCGTATTCAGTGCTTCGCAGGTAATTGATAAGTTGGTATTCGTCCTTCTCCAACAAGTACTCATTTGCCTTTAGTTCCAGGATTACCTTTTCGTTAACTACCATATCGGCATAATATTCGCCTACTTTTTGTCCCTTGTAAAACACCGTTATTTGTTTTTGGGCCACAACATCAAATCCTCGTGATTTTAACTCCAGGTACAAGGCATTCTGGTAAACCTTTTCCAAAAAACCATAACCTAATTCGTTGTAAACGTCGTAATAGGCTTTCAGAATTCGATTGGTCAAACCTTTGTGAAGCAAGCTAGGCTGTTGCATGGTGCCCGGTAAATTGAACACTGTTTAAACGGATTTTAACAGATACACGCAGATAATAACTTGATAAACTTGCCTTTAAAGTTAAATGTTTTGGTTTTTTAAGGATGTAATCTTTCTTTAATTTTTTGCACAAAAAGAAAAACAATCAGTGAAAATCCGTTTTGATCCGTTTTGATCCGTGTTCCAATTTATTTCTTAAATAAAACCCACAAAAACGTTTTCCAGATAATCCCCAGGTCGCTCCAGAAGGTTCTTCGCTGCAGGTACTCCCGGTTTATGCGCACCTTTTCGGGATAGAGCACCTGATCATAATACTCTTCGGGATTGGGTTGCCGGGCCAGCAGGCTTTCTTCGTCGGGGTAGGCGAGGGAGTCGGGGCCGGTGAGGCCGGGGCGCACGCCGAGGATGATGCGGTCGTGGCCCTGCAACTGGTCGGCATAGCCGGGCACATCGGGGCGCGGACCCACAAAGCTCATGTGGCCGATGAGGATGTTCCAGAGCTGGGGCAGCTCATCAATTTTGCTGCGGCGCAGAAA
>JAHYJD010000168.1 GCA_019429365.1 Bacteroidales bacterium
CAATGGAAGCCTTTACGGCCGGCACAAAACAGCCCATTTGCGCCATAAGCACAATGAGGGCAGTTTGCCTTAGCAGGGCCGATTTACCCGACATATTCGGACCGGTGATCATGAGAATTTGTTGCTGTTCGTTGTCGAGCAACACATCGTTGGCTACATATTCCTCGCCGGGCGGCAGTTGCTGCTCGATCACCGGATGCCGCCCCCCGCGAATATCGAGTACATAGGAGTCGTTCATCTCGGGACGCGAATAGCCGTATTGCCTCGACACGGTGGCAAAACACAGCAGCACGTCGATGCGGCCCACCACCCCGGCGTTGACCTGAATGGGCTCAATGTACTCCTGCACGGCCATAACCAACTGGTTAAACAACTCCTCTTCCTTTTGCAGGATAAGCTCTTCGGCTGCCAGTATCTTGGTTTCGTATTCCTTCAGCTCCGGGGTAATGTAGCGTTCGCAGTTCACCAGGGTTTGCTTACGCACCCAGTCGTCGGGCACTTTGTCCTTATGGGTGTTGGTCACCTCCAGGAAGTATCCGAACACATTGTTGTACGACACCTTTATATTGGGAATGCCGGTGCGCTCCATTTCGCGCTTCCGCAGCCGGGCCAGATAATCTTTTCCTGAGAAAGAGATGCTGCGCAGTTCATCCAACTCTTCCGACACTCCTTCGGCAATTACGTTGCCTTTGGCAATGAGGGCCGAAGGTTCGCTTTTGATTTCACGGGCAATGCGGTCGCGAATCAAGGCACAGGGATTGATCTGATCGCCGGCCTTTTGCAGGGGCGCGCAATTGCTATCCAGGCATAAGGCCCGGATTGGCTCCATGGCCGCCAGGGCTTTTTGTATCTGCTGTATCTCACGTGGGTTCACCTTGCCCACGGCCACTTTCGAAATAAGGCGCTCCAGGTCGCCGATTTGCCTGATGTGGCTGCCCATTTTCTCAGCAAAGGCCTGATCAGCCAAAAAGAACTCCACCACATCGAGGCGTTCGCTAATCAGCTGTTTGTCCTTAAGCGGAAGAACGATCCAGCGCTTGAGCAGGCGGCTACCCATGGGCGAAATGCTGTGATCGAGCACCTGTATAAGCGTAGTGGCGTTTTCGTTTGGCGAGTGCAGGATCTCCAGGTTGCGAATGGTGAACTTGTCGAGCCAGACAAACTGCTGCTCGTCGATGCGCGATATGCGGTTTATATGGGCAATCTGTTCGTGGCGCGTTTCCGAAAGGTAGTGCATTACCGCACCCGCCGCCACAATGCCGCAGTGCAGCTCCTCGATGCCAAAACCTTTGAAAGATACCGTGCCAAAATGCTTCAGCAGCAGGTCGTCGGCAAATTCGCGGGTAAACACCCAGTCGTCGAAAGCGGTTGTGTAGTACTTTCCCGGGAAGGTGGCCTGGAAATGGCGCTGCTGATTTTTCTGCACCACCACCTCGCTGGGGCGGAAACTTTGCAAGAGTTTGTCAATATATTCGGGTTTTCCCTGGTCGGCCAGAAACTCGCCGGTCGATACGTCGAGAAAGGCCACCCCGGTGAGCCCCCCGTCGAAATGCAGGGCCGCCAGAAAGTTGTTTTCCTTGTGGTTGAGCACCTTGTCGCTGAAGGCAATACCCGGAGTCACCAGTTCGGTAACACCCCTCTTCACGATTTTCTTGGTCAGTTTAGGGTCTTCCAGTTGCTCGCAAATGGCCACCCGTTGCCCGGCCTTCACCAGTTTGGGCAGGTAGGTGTCGAGCGCATGGTGCGGAAAGCCGGCCAACTCCACAAAAGAGGCGGCCCCATTGGCACGGCGCGTGAGCACTATGCCCAGTATCTCAGAGGTGGTGATGGCATCGTCGCCAAAGGTTTCATAAAAGTCGCCCACCCTGAACAGCAGCAAGGCATCAGGGTGCTTGGCCTTGATGGCATAGTACTGCTTCATCAGGGGCGTTTCAACATATTTGGCAGCAGATTTCGACAATGCCTTACGATTTAGGTTTCACAAAAATAAATAAAATCGACCAAGGCTTTCAAGGAATTTGCAACGACCTGATGAAATACCAAACAAATTTTCTGCGCATTTATACCTTAAAAAAAAGCGGTTAAAACACCTGGATTTTTAAGTGAGATTTACGCAAAGAAAAACATAGCTTGCAGCAAACTGGGGTTTTCAGCAGCGAAGGGTATTTTAGGTAACTTGCTGATTTTCAACACCACCTTCAGTTTTTACCCCGAGGTTTTTACCTGGTTTTTTACGCATAAAATTAAGTGTTTCACGGTCATCCCTTAGTAAATGCCGCCATACTTTTATGGTGTAAATCCTTAGAAGCCCACGGGCTTAATGTGATTTGAATTTAACAACTTCTGAAAGTCCGACAATTAATTAATAACCCAAAAATCTCCTCAAATGAAAGCGAAATTTTACCATTCTTTATTTTTACTGGCCGTTGTTTCCCTGGTCGGTTTAAGCAGTTGCGAAAAAGATATTCCGGAGCCCAGCTTCCTTGAAGCTGACGAGCCCGAAATCAACACCTATGAAGGTACGGCAACCGATTGTGATCCTGTGACCTACACCCTGTGGGCCGGACAGCACATCAACAGTGGTTCGCTGGAGGTAAACAGCGACGAAGAATATATATATGTGACCTTCCGCACCAGTGGCGGTTGGATGCTGCAGCTCACCCACCTGCATATTGCCACAGAAGTAACCCAGATACCCAAAAATGGCCGACCCATTCCTGGTCATTTTATGTATCAGACCGTACACAACCCCCGGGTTAGTGAATACACCTACGTGATACCCAATACCTGGGGCGAAGGCGCCAACCTGATCATTGCAGCCCATGCCGAAGTAGTGCTGATTGGCGAAAATGGCAATGTGGTGCAGGGCGAAACCGCATTTGGCGGCGACACCCCCGGCCCCGGCCCACGCTGGTGGTTCTATGCCGAATATACCGTACAGTATTGCGCTGAAATAGGCGTAACGGGTGGTGAAGATGATACCATCGTTGTTGATGGTGATGGTGATGGTGATGGCGATGGCGATGGCGATGGCGATGGCGATGGCGATGGCGATGGCGATGGCG
>JAHYJD010000049.1 GCA_019429365.1 Bacteroidales bacterium
AAACCGCCCTAAACAACAGCATAGAAGGCAAAAGGGCCATGCCAGAGTCAAAGCCGCCCTATCCCTCGGAAAAAGGCTTGTGGAACAAACCAACCATTGTTAACAATGTGGAGACCCTGTTCAACATCCCTCTCATAATAAAAAATGGGGCGGAATGGTACAAAAGCCTGGGCAACGAGAAAAGCAAGGGCACTAAACTCTTTACCCTTTCGGGAAAAATAAAGCATTGCGGCACGGCCGAGGTTGAAATGGGCCACAGCTTTCGCGATATAGTATGGAAAATAGGCGGTGGTATTCCCAACAACAAAAAGTTTAAGGCCATTGTGTTGGGCATTAACTCCGGCAATTACATAATGGAAGAAACCCTCGACACCAGGGTTGATTTTGAGGAACTGCGAAACATCGGCACCTCGCTGGGAAGTGGCGGTTTTGTGGTGGTTGACGAAACCATTTGCATGGTCGACCTGGCCAAGTTCTTTACCAATTTCTTTAAAAAGGAAAGTTGCGGCAAATGCATCCCTTGCCGCGAAGGTACGGCCCGCATGTTAGAGATCATGGAAATAGCCACCCAGCGACCCGGGAAAAACAACAACTTTCAGACCCTTGAGCGTTTCAAGGGCGTGATGCAGTTGCGGGGCCTGGCATCGGTGATAAAGGACAGCTCGCTTTGTGCCCTGGGAAAGTCCGCTCCAAACGCCATCCTCAATACCCTTAAAAATTTCAAAAGCGAATTTGATGCCCATATCTTCGAGCGTAAATGTCCGGCAAATGTTTGCCGCGACCTTCGCGTTTTTCTGATCGACGTTGAGAAATGTACCGGCTGCACAGCATGCTACAAAAAATGCCCCGTCGACGCCATTATCGGCTCAGCTCGCCACCCACACTTTATCGTGGAAGATAAATGCATTGGTTGCGGCCTGTGCTACGATGCCTGCAAGTTTAATGCAGTTATGATTCAATAGTGACAAAGCTTTTTCTATGGATTTTAAGATAGAAGTCAACAACAGTTCAGTCGATGTGCGCGAGGGCGAAACCCTGCTCACTGCGCTTCGCCGCCAGGGCATTAAGGTGCCCACCCTTTGCCACATGAACCGGTTCAGCCCCACCGGCGCCTGCCGCTTGTGCGTGGTGGAAGTCGAAGGCAAGCGCGACCTGATTACCTCCTGTAGCTTTCCGGTTGAAAAAGGCATGAAGGTGTTTACCAACACCCAGCGCGTAATCAAGGCCCGCAAGCTTATTGTGGAGATGCTGCTTTCGAACCACCCCGACGACTGCCTGTATTGCGAGCGCAACGGCAACTGCGAACTGCAATGGCTGGCCGACGAGATGAATGTAAAGGAGCGCAAATTTTTTGCAAAGAAAAATCCCTATTTCCCCGACGGTTCGAGCACCAGCGTGTTTCGCGATCCGGCCAAGTGCGTGCTGTGCAGTCGCTGTGTGCGCATTTGTGAGGAAACCCAGCTGGTTACTGCCATCGATTTTATTTCGCGTGGCAACCAGATACGCGTCAACAGCGCCTTCAACAAAGGACTCAACGTGTCGAGCTGCATCAACTGCGGACAGTGCATCATGGTGTGCCCCACGGGTGCCCTCACCGACATTTCGCACCTTGAAAAGGTGCAAGCCGCCATGGACAAAAAGAAAAAAGAAGTCATATTTTTCGTCTCACCTTCGGTAACCGTATCAATGGCCGAGCATTTTGGGCTGAAGCCCGACAAAGACCTGAACGGACTGGTATGCGCAGCCTTGAAGAAAATTGGCGCCAGCAAGGTATTCGACCTGGGGCTGGCTTCCGACCTTAACATACAGGACGAAGCCCGCCTTTTGGCTATGCGGCTTAAAAACGGTGCCAAAGGACCCATGTTCTCTTCGTGCTGCCCAGGCTGGGTAAAGTATGTGGAAGAATTCAGGCCCGAACTGATCCCCTCATTGGCAGTGTCGAAATCGCCGCAGCAAATATTTGGCAAACTCCTTAAAACCTGGTATACCAAACAAGAAAAGGTGCTGCCCGACAACATTTACAGCGTGGCGGTTATGCCATGTGTAGGCAAAAAGTATGAAGCTTCGCGCGAAGAAATGACACATAAGGGTATTTCTGAAGTCGATGCAGTGCTTACCGTTCGCGAACTTATGCGAATGATGCGTACCAATGGCATTGATGTGCGGAACCTGGAACCCATGCCCTTCGATGAGCCTTTTTCAGGCAGCAGTGCAGCCGCCTGGAAACTCGGCTATTCGGGAGGAAAGGCCGAAGCCATTGCAATGGAACTGTTCGAAAATATGAAGGCCTCTGCCAAGGAAACTTTTAAATTCAGCCAGCCAAAAAACCTGGCTGGACGTAAAGAGTCAAAAGTGACCATCGGAAAAAATACTTACGGGTTTGCCTGGGTTAGCGGGATAGAAAAGGCCGACAGCTATATTAACCAGCTGATTGCCGAAGGCCGCGACGATATTCACTATGTGGAAGTTATGGCATGTCTTGAAGGATGTGCCGGCGGCGGCGGACAACCCATTAACCGCATTCCTGAAAAACCCAGAAACCGCAAGAAGATTTGCCAGGAAATGGAAAAACTGAATCCATGGAAAATTCCGGCAGAAAATCCTGCCCTGGAAAAGCTTAACCGCAGCCTGAAAAACAGCCCTGAACAGGAAACCCCTGAAACCTATTTTCACACCCATTTTCAGCAGCGTGACGTGGTGAAATAAAATTAATAAATGGAACAGCCTGCACATAACCAGTTTATATACACCGTAAAGGATCGCTGCAAGGTATGCTATACCTGCGTAAGGGAGTGTCCTGCCAAGGCCATTAAAATCGTCAATGGTCAGGCCGAGATCATACCCTCTCGCTGCATTGCCTGCGGAAACTGCGTGAAGGTTTGCAGCCGCGATGCAAAAATGTTTGCTTTTGCCATCGATAAGGTGAAGAAATTGCTGCGCGAAGAGAAAGAAGTGGCCGCCATTGTGGCACCCAGCATTGCTGCCGAATTTACCGATATTTCTGATTACCATGCCTTTGTGGGAATGATAAGGGCACTTGGCTTTAAATATGTCAACGAAGTAGCTTTTGGAGCCGAACTGGTGGCCAATAAATACCAGGAACTTCTTCACAACAACCCCGACCATTCCTATATTTCCACCAGCTGCCCTTCCATTGTCAGTTTTGTCGAAAAGCACCATCCACAAATTGTCAGCGCGCTGGCCCCGGTGGTTTCGCCAATGGTAGCCACCGCCATGGTAATAAAAAAGATGCATGGTGAGGACCTTAAAATTGTTTTTATCGGGCCCTGCATTGCAAAAAAAGGCGAGGCCGCCCGCGACCAGTTTAAAGGCCGCATCGACGAAGTGATTTCGTTTATTGAGCTTCGACGAATGTTTTCTGAAAAAGGCCTTACCGAATTCAACGTTGAGCCCTCCGACTTCGATCCGCCTATTGCAGGGAAGGGGGCGGTATTTCCCATTAGTGGCGGTATGCTTCAGACTGTCGACCTGGAAGAAGACTACATTAAAGGTGAGATTGTGGTGGCCGAGGGCCGGCAGGATATTATTGAAGTGCTGCGCGAGTTTGAAGAAGGTTACCTCGAAGCCAAGATGTTCGACCTGCTCTGCTGCAACGGATGTATTAACGGGCCCGGAATGAGCCACAGGCATCAATTTTTTAACAAAAGGAAGAGCATTTCGAACTTCGCCAAAAGGAAGTTCGACCAGTTGGATGTGGAAGAATGGAAACGAAACCTTGATACTTTTCTGAAACTCGACCTGAGCCGTACCTTCCGCATCGACGATCAGCGCTCTCCTAAGCCACCCAGTAAGGACGAAATAAGGGAAGTACTGAAAGACCTGGGCAAGGAAGTGGCCGAAGACGAGCTCAATTGTGGCGCATGTGGCTACGACACCTGCTACGACCATGCTGTGGCCATACTGAAAGGCATTGCCGAAATTGAAATGTGCCTGCCCTATACCATCGACAAACTGCACGAATACATTAAAGAACTCGACATTTCGAACAAAAATCTCGAGTCGACCCGTGCGGCCTTGAAACAAAGTGAAAAACTGGCCTCTATGGGGCAGCTGGCTGCAGGCATTGCCCATGAGGTAAATAACCCGCTGGGCGTGGTGATTATGTACAGCCACATTTTACTCGATGAGGTCGACCCGGGTTCACCAATATTCCGCGACCTGAAGCTGATAGTGGAGCAGGCTGACCGCTGCAAGAAAATTGTGGGCGGACTGCTCAACTTTGCCCGAAAGAGCAAAGTGCTTATGATACAAGTAAATGTTAATCGGCTCATTAAGGACAGCCTACGCACCATGGTGCTGCCAACAAACATTAAATTAATGGTGCAGGTGCGCACCAAAGATCCCAACATCGAATGCGACCACGACCAAATGGTGCAAGTATTTGGCAACCTTTTTAAAAATGCAGCAGATGCCATGCCCAACGGAGGCACGCTTAAAGTGACTGTTGATGACAATTCGGCTTCGGGCGAAGTGATATTCGAAGTTTCAGATACGGGCACCGGCATTTCACAAGAAAATCAGGAACGCATGTTCGAGC
The DNA here is from genome assembly GCA_019429365.1 of Bacteroidales bacterium. GTDB lineage: Bacteria > Bacteroidota > Bacteroidia > Bacteroidales > UBA7960 > UBA7960. The sequence continues at coordinate 4,559 of JAHYJD010000049.1, forward strand.
CTTTTTTCACCACCAAGGAAAAAGGAAAAGGCACCGGACTGGGGCTGCCCATAATTTATGGCATTGTGAAAATGCACAGGGGAGCTATAAAGGTAGAAAGCAACAATGACCCATCAAAGGGCGAAACGGGGACCACCTTCGTAGTCACTGTTCCGCGAAAACCACAGGAAATGGATGAAAAACAGGCCATAGCCTAAATAAAAAATACGGATGACATGCTAAAAAAAGAAAAGAAGACCATTCTGATTGTTGATGATGATTTCGATTACCTGTTTCAAATGAAAAGCGCCATCCAGGACATGGGCTTTGAGGTGATACAGGCCGAAACCCAAAAAGAAGCCGAAAGCATTATTGAGCGCACCCGGCCCGACCTGGCCATTCTTGATCTGATGATGGAAAGCCACGACACCGGCTTCATCCTTTGTCATAAAATCAAGAACAAGTACCCCGAAGTACCCATTATCATTGCCTCTGCCGTAACGGCCGAAACGGGAATGATATTCGATGTAAACACACAGGAAGACCAGGACTGGATCAAAGCCGATCTTTTTTTGGACAAAGGCATCAGGCTCGATCAGTTGCACAAAGAGATTAATAAACTCCTGAAACTTTAGGCATGGGAAAACTCAAGTTGCTGGTGGTAGACGACGAACCCGGCATTAGGAGCGGGGTGCTGCGTATCATGGAAAACTTTTCGGTGAGCTATCCTTTTATGGACGAAGATTTTGACTTCGAAGTAGTGGAAGCACCCACGGGCGAAGATGCCGTCGACCTGCTCAGCAAAGATGAATTCGACATTGTACTGCTCGACAATAAATTGCCTGGCATACAGGGTATTGAGGTGCTTGAGTTTATCAATCAACAGCAAATCGACGTGGTTGTAGTTATGATTACTTCCTACGCATCGCTCGATCTGGCCGTTAAAGCCACACGCAAGGGCGCCTACGATTTTGTGCCAAAGCCTTTTACGCCAAAAGAGTTGCGCTCAACTATTGAAACCATTGCCAAACAGTTGTTTCTACGCCGCATGACCCAAAAGCTCAATGTGGAAGGACGTCAAATCAGGTTTCAGTTCCTTTCGGTGCTGTCGCACGAGCTCAAATCGCCGCTCAACGCAATTGAAGGATACCTGAAGATGATGCAGGAAAAAAAGGCGGGTGAGCTGATTAACGACTACAATGAAATGATCGACCGTTCGCTTTTCAGGGTGCAGGGCATGCGAAACCTTATTCTCGACATGCTCGACTTTACCCGTATTGAATCGGGCAGAAAATCACGAAAAATTGAACCTATCATGCTTTGCGAGATTGCCCAGCAGTGCATCGACGCCTTCCAGCCACTGAGCATACAAAAAGGCATCGACATTTATCTGAACTGCGGCACAAAGGTTCCTATGAAAGCCGACCGCAGGGAAATCGAGATCGTGTTGAACAACCTTATAAGCAATGCCATAAAATACAATAAAGAGGGTGGCAGGGTAGACCTGAGCCTGGGCATTGAAGGGAACCAGGCCATAATCAGGGTGGATGACACAGGCATTGGCATGAAACCAGAAGATGTCGAAAAGCTGTTCGAAGATTTTGTGCGAATAAAAACCGAAGAAACAAAAAATATCAGCGGAAGTGGACTGGGGCTTTCTATTGTAAAAAAAATCATTGATATGTACGACGCCCGCATTACTGTAGAAAGCACCCCAGGAGAAGGCAGCAGCTTTACCATTTATTTTCCCCTTGAAAACCATTAAAACAAGCTATACAAAATGCCAAACAGAAAAATTGAAGACCTCCCGGGAAAAACCGTAGAAAGACTGAGTCAGTATCGTCGCCTGCTTTTCAACAGCCTGCAGGAAGGTAAAACCAATATTTACTCGCATGAGTTGGCCCGGGTTACGAACCTCACCCCGGTGCAGGTGCGCCGCGACCTTATGCTTATTGGCTATTCAGGCAGCCAAAGCAAAGGCTATGTGATAAAAGACCTTATTAACCTTATCGGAAAAATAATCGACAGTGAAACCGGGCAGCGCATTGCCATAGTAGGCATGGGTAACCTGGGCCGCGCCATTACCAGTTACTTTTTGGGAAAACGCGAGAAACTGGCTATTGTGGCTGCTTTCGACAACGACACTCAGAAAACCGACCGTATCATTGCAGGGGTGCCTTGCCACCATATTAATAAGTTGAAAGAAATAATACCAGCCGAAAACATTAGCATCGCGGTATTAACGGTAGCGCCCGAAGCCACCTACGAAGTGGCTAAACTATTGCTCGAAGCAGGTATAAAAGGGATACTCAACTACACTTCTATGCCCCTAACCGTGCCTCCCGGTGTGCACCTCGAAGAGTACGACATTATCACCTCACTGGAGAAACTGGCTTTTCACGTAAAACAATAAATTTTGGCCTGAAAACACCGGAGCTGAAAAAATCAGAATAATGAAGGTATTTCACGACACTGCCCAGGCGGCAGGAAAGATAAGAAACGCGGTGGTTACCACAGGCTCGTTCGACGGCGTGCATATTGGGCATAAAGTAATCATTGACCGCCTGAACCAAATTGCAAGGGAAATTGACGGGGAATCGGTGCTTATTACTTTCCATCCCCATCCCCGTAAGGTGCTTTACCCCGAGCAAACCGACCTGAAGCTGATTAACTCACAAGAAGAAAAGATTGAACTGCTGCGAAAAGCGGGCCTGCAAAACCTGATCATAGTGCCCTTCTCCATCGGGTTCTCCAAAACCAGTTCCCATGAGTTTGTAAGCGAAATCCTGGTGGGACAGCTGGGAGCAAAGGTAGTGGTAGTAGGGCACAACCACCATTTTGGGCACAACCGCCAGGGCGATTACGAATACCTTCACAACCTTGCAGCCGACCTGGGTTTTTCAGTGGAAGAAATTCCATTGCTTGACATTGAAAATGAAACGGTAAGCTCAACCAAGATCCGCAAAGCCCTGTTTGAAGGCAATATTCAGAGAGCCAACGCCTATCTCGACCATCAATATATCATAAAAGGTAGGCTTCAGCCAAGCAACGAAATTCTTGTTTCAAAGGACGTCCCTTTCTTCACCATCGAAATCACGGAAGAAGAAAAATTAGTGCCTCCGCCCGGTATTTATGCCTCTAACCTTTTTATGGAAGACAAATGGCACAAGTCGGTCACCTTCGTGTTCGATAGCAATACCAAAAGTCAGAAAGTGGCTTCGCACCTCATTTACGACACCATTAACACCATGGACCAGAAGGGCATATTGTATTTTTACAAAAAGGTAATGGATATACCCCTTTCGGTGAATGGCGGTATTGCCCCCCACTACTTTGAAGAAGCCAAAGAAAGGGTCGAGGACCTCATCTACTAATACTGATACCATGGCCCATAAAAAGCATATGACCATAACTTTTCTCGGAACCGGAACTTCTACCGGGGTGCCGGTGGTGGCCTGCAACTGCGAAGTATGCCGCAGCACCGACAAACGCGACACCCGGTTGCGAACCTCCGTTATGGTCGAAGTGGATGGCCATAACCTCATTATAGACTGCGGCCCGGATTTCCGGTACCAGATGATTCGCGAAAAAGTGGAGGATATCTCTGCCATTATTTTTACCCACGGACACCGCGACCACATTGCAGGTATCGACGATGTAAGGGCATTCAATTATGTCCTGAACAAAACCGTTGATATTTACGCCAGCCAGGAAGTTATAAATGCCATAAACAAAGAGTTTCCATACATCCTGACCGAAAAAAGATTCTTTGGCGCCCCACAGTTAAACTTCAACGTCATTGAAAACAAACCATTTGCAATAAACGGAATAAATATTCAGCCGGTAGAGGTGATGCACCACAAACTCAGCGTTTTTGGTTTTAGGATTGGCGGTTTTACTTACATAACCGATGCCAGCTTTATTTCCGAAACAGAAAAGCCCAAGGCCATCGGCTCCGACATACTGGTGATAAATGCCTTGCGAAAGTCAAAGCATATCTCGCATTTTTCGCTCGAAGAGGCACTTGAACTCATAAAAGAACTTAAACCTGGCCGCGCATACATAACCCATCTCAGCCATTTTATCGGGCTGCACAAAGACATTCAGGATAGCCTGCCACCCAATGTGTTTTTGGCCTATGACAATTTAAAGCTTGAACTTTAAACCCTTTCTTTCAGGCATTCGAGGTATTTAAATCTTTCATTGCAAAAATTACCCCCTAACCATTAAAAACACTTAAAGTTTCAGTAAATTTGCGGAAATTTAAGTCTTTCCCAACATGATATACCATCCTGAGAACTACAGAATAAAGGATGAACGGATGAAACCGTTTATAGATCCCGATGAGATTTGGGACTATATTAACAATACCAAGGCTGACAAAAAGCGTGTACGCGAGGTCATTCAGGCTTCGCTCAACAAAAAGAGGCTTTCGCTCGAAGAAACCGCCGTGCTTCTGAATGCTACCGATCCTGAACTTATAGAAGAGATTAAGGAAGGTGCCCGCCAGTTAAAGGAAAAGGTATATGGCGAGCGTATCGTACTCTTCGCGCCCCTTTATGTGGGCGACCTCTGTACCAACAATTGCCAGTACTGTGGCTTCCGCTCAACCAACAAAGACGTGAAGCGCATTACCCTTTCAAGCGACGACCTTATCAATGAAACCCTGGCACTGATTGACCAGGGACACAAGCGACTGATACTGGTGTATGGCGAGCACCCGAAATATTCGGCCGAATTTATTGCCGAGACTGTCCGTATCGTATATTCTGTTAAACATGATAAAGGCGAAATTCGCCGCGTCAACATCAACGCCGCACCCTTCGATATTCCCGGTTTCCGCACAGTAAAAGATGCAGGCATTGGCACTTTCCAGATTTTTCAGGAAACCTATCATGAGCCTACCTATGCCAAAGTACATTTGGGGGGCGTCAAGCGCAACTATGAATGGCGCCTTACCGCCCTCGACCGCGCCCAGGAGGCTGGTATCGACGATGTGGGCATTGGCGCACTTTTCGGTTTGTACGACTGGCGCTTTGAGGTTATGGGCCTGGTCAGGCATGTGAACCACTTCGAAGCAGTTTACAACGTGGGACCCCATACCATTTCCTTCCCCAGGATACAAAATGCGCTTTCGCTTAATATCGACAGGGATCACCTGGTGACAGATGAAGAATTTGTGCGACTGGTGGCTATCCTGCGCCTGGCAGTGCCTTACACCGGAATGATTCTCACCGCCCGCGAACCCGCCCACACCCGTGACCAGGTGCTGCGATTCGGCGTATCGCAAATCGATGGCGGCACCAACCTGGAGTTGGGCGGCTATTCAAAAGGCAAAAAAGAAGGCGACCAAGACCTGAGCATGGAGCAGTTTCAAATCAATGACACCCGCTCGCTCAACGAGATCATGGACGAACTGATTCGTACCGGATACATACCTTCGTTCTGCACTGCATGCTATCGCCTCGGGCGCACTGGCGAGCACTTTATGGAGTTCAGCGTACCCGGCTTCATCAAAAGATTTTGTTCGCCCAATGCACTCCTTACCCTGGCCGAATACCTCGAAGATTATGCCCCGGCTGAGACCAAAGAAGCGGGTTATAAACTGATAGATCAGAAAATTAATGAGCTTGCAAAAACCAACAAAGTGGAAAGCCTGAAGGAAAAGCTCAGCCAGGTGAGGACTGGAAAAAGAGATTTGTATTTCTAAAAAACAAGAGATATGAAGCACACCATGATTTTAGGAATTCTGGTATTTGACCGGATTAAAGAAGCCGGAAAAACGCAGAAAGTATTGTCGAAACACGCCCCGCTCATTCGCACCCGACTGGGTTTTCATGAGCTCTCAGAGGCTGTATGCAGCCGTATGGGAACCATACTGCTGGTGCTCGAAGGCCAACCGGAAAGCTGGGAGGTACTTGAAAAAGAACTGGCCGAAATTGGCGGCATTGAAATACAAAAAATGAAGTTCGATCATTTGTTTAAATAAACACAATAAAATGTCAGAAGTCAGGATATTAGGCGTCCTTGTTGAGGAGAAAAGTAAGGCCGCCATCACCGTGCAGGAAATCCTTACCAAGTACGGATGCAGTATAAAAACCCGTTTGGGATTGAATGACCTGGAAAAAGAAAATTGCCACAGCTGCGGTTTGATCATGCTTGAGTTGATGGGCGATGTGAATGAATGCATCAGGCTGGAAAACGACCTGTGGGCTTTACCCGGAGTCAGGGTCCAGAAAATGGTGTTTTAATTGTTTTAAAAATAAAAACCCGGGGCTTTCCCGGAAAAACCACTGAATAATTAAATATGGCAAAACTGGTTCATCTTTCAGAGGCTGCCTCCCTGGCCCTGCACGCCATGGTAATGATTGCCCGCAACAAAAATCATGTAAATGTGAACACCCTTGCAGAAGAAATGGGTGCTTCGCGCAACCACCTGGCAAAGGTGCTGCAGCAACTCGTAAAGTTCAATTACCTGCGATCCGTTAGAGGGCCCAGCGGGGGGTTTATGCTCAATAAACCCCCGGCCGACATTTCCATTCTTGACATCTACGAAGCCATCGAAGGGAAGATAGACACCCCCGAATGCCCGCTCGACAGGCCCATTTGCCCATTCGACAAATGCCTGATGGGCGGATTGATCAAGGATGTGACCATACAGTTTAGAGAATACTTTCAGGGACAAACCCTCGATAACTACATTCCCGAAAGATTCGGTCCGGGAAAAAATTAAGTTCCTGGTTGATTCCCTGTATTTTAAGCCCTGCCGGGTTTAAATTATTGCTTTTGTATAGGCATAATTTGGCTATTTTTGCTGAGACAAACTCTTTTCCATAGATGTCTGACGATTTACAAAACTCCCTGTTAAACAACATTCAGGCGCCTGCCGACCTCAAAAAGTTGTCGGTCGATGAGTTGGTGTTGCTTTGCAGCGAAATCAGACAATTTCTGATAGAATCAGTCAGCACCAATCCCGGGCATTTTGCCTCCAGCCTGGGTGTGGTAGAACTTACCGTGGCCTTGCATTACGTTTACAATACACCCTACGATAAGCTCATCTGGGATGTGGGCCATCAGGCCTACCCACATAAAATCCTAACCGGCCGACGCGATCTTTTCCACTCGAACCGGCGCTACAAAGGACTCAGCGGTTTCCCGAAAATGAGCGAAAGTCCTTACGATGCTTTTGGTACCGGACATTCTTCTACCAGTATCTCAGCAGCCCTGGGCATGGCCGTGGCCTCGCACCTGAAAAAGGAAGAAGACCGCCAGCACATTGCCGTAATTGGCGATGGCAGCCTAACCGCCGGACTGGCTTTTGAGGCATTGAACCACGCAGGCGTTTCCAACACCAATTTACTGGTTATCCTCAACGACAACGGCATTGCCATCGACAAGAACGTGGGGGCTTTAAAGGAATACCTTACCGATATTACCACTTCCAGAACTTATAACCGCCTTAAGGACGAGATTTGGAATGCACTGGGAGCTTTTAGCAAGTATGGCCCCGATGCGCGCGGAATGGTGCAGAAACTCGAAGCAGCCATAAAAACAACGGTTTTTAAGCAAAGTAACCTGTTCGAATCCCTCAATTTCCGTTACTTCGGCCCCATCGATGGGCACGATGTGCATCACCTCACCCGCATTCTGTCCGACCTGAAGGAAATAAAAGGGCCCAAGCTTTTGCATGTGATAACGGTGAAGGGCAAAGGCTATCCCTATGCAGAGAAGGAACAAACACGCTTCCATGCCCCCGGTTTTTTCGACAAGCTTACCGGACAAAGTGTTAGCAATGCCGCAGACAAAAACCAGCCCCCAAAATACCAGGAAGTATTTGGAAAAACGATCCTGGAACTGGCCAGAATAAATCCCGGCATCGTGGGTATTACCCCGGCCATGCCCACGGGTTGTTCGCTCAATATCCTTATGAAAGAATTTCCCGAAAGGGGTGTAGATGTAGGCATTGCCGAACAGCATGCCGTCACCTTCTCGGCAGGATTAGCCGCACAAGGGCTTATCCCTTTCTGCAATATTTATTCTTCGTTTTTTCAGCGAGCCTACGACCAGGTGGTACACGACGTGGCACTGCAAAATCTGCCCGTGGTGTTTTGCCTCGACCGGGCAGGGCTGGTGGGAGAAGACGGGGCCACCCATCACGGAGCTTTCGACCTGTCGTTTTTGCGCTGCATTCCCAACCTTACCATTGCAGCCCCCATGAACGAAGAAGAACTGCGAAACCTCATGTACACCGCACAGAAAAAGCCGCAAGGCCCTTTTGTGATACGCTATCCGCGTGGTAATGGGGTGCTCAGGGACTGGCAACGTCCGTTTGCCGAACTACCCATTGGCAAGGGACGGCAGCTTGCGGAAGGAACCCAGGCGGCCATTATCAGCATAGGCCATGTGGGCAACTTTGCCATTCAGGCTGCCAATGAATTAAAAACCTCTCACGGACTGAGCATTGCCGTTTTCGATATGCGATTCCTTAAGCCAATCGACGAAGAATTGCTCCACCACGTTTTCAGCCATTTTAAAACGGTGATCACAATTGAAGATAATGCATTGGCAGGAGGTATGGGAAGCACCGTGCTTGAGTTTATGGCAGACAATGGATACCAGGCTAAAATCAGGCGGTTGGGCATACCCGATTATTTTGTGGAGCAGGGAACCCTGGAGGAACTGTATGCCGAATGTGGCTACGATGTGGTGGGTATCAAAAAAGCCATCCTGGCAGAATGCCAATTGTATTTGCATCCTCAGAAACTTAAAAACTTTTAACCGTGGAAAGTATTATTGAATGCTTTTCTGATCACCGGCAGATTATTATCGCTTTTGGTCTCACCCTGTTTGCAGGCCTCTCAACCGGTATTGGAAGTGCCATAGCCTTTTTTGCCAAACGGACCAATACCAAGTTTTTATCTGTTTCCCTGGGTTTTTCGGCCGGCGTTATGATCTATGTTTCCTTCGTCGAGATCTTCTTCAAGGCAAAGGATATTCTTATTGCTGAAAACGGCCTGCACACCGGCTATCTGCTCACCCTGCTGGCTTTTTTTTCCGGAATGATACTCATTGCCATTATCGACAAACTGGTGCCTTCGTTCGAAAACCCCCATGAAATAAAAATGGTGGAAGATATCAACGAGCCTCCCGAAGGCATGATAAAGCGCAATAAGCTATATCGCATGGGCATGATGTCGGCTTTTGCCATTGCCATACACAATTTTCCTGAAGGCCTTGCCACCTTTATTGCGGCCCTGCAAGACCTCTCGCTCGGAATTCCTATAGCAATAGCCATTGCCATACACAATATTCCTGAAGGCATTGCCATATCGGTGCCCATTCACCATGCCACAGGAAGCAAGCGCAAGGCCTTCAAGTATTCCTTCCTCTCGGGCCTGGCCGAGCCCATTGGCGCCATGGTAGGTTTTGTTTTGTTCATGCCTTTTATGAGCGAATCGCTGTTTGGGTTTCTTTTTGCCGCTGTGGCGGGAATCATGGTGTTTATCTCCATCGATAACCTTTTGCCTGCTGCCCGCGAATATGGCGAACCCCACCTTTCCATTTACGGGCTGATGGGTGGGATGGCCCTTATGGCGGTAAGTTTGTTGTTGTTTACTTATTAGGTTTCAGGTTTCAGGTTTCAGGTTTCAGGTTTATTCGCTTCGCTCATGAGCTCTCCGCTAGCCAGCGGTTCGGTTCAGGTTTCTGTTTCCAGGTTTCAGGTTCCTTGCCAATCTCTATACATTTGATAATTAACAATTATTTAATGCTTGTATCAGTTTCTGGGCGCTTGTATTGTAATACCGTTTCTCGCGAAAGCCCACCACCCAGCTTATTCCGCTAATGGCATTGGTAAGAAAAATTTCATCGGCTTCGGGCAACTCCCAGGTTTCAACAGGCCGTTCTTCCACCAGGAAACCTTCTGCGGAAGCGATTTCAATAATCACCGATCGCATAACACCCTCCACGCAGGCCTGATCAATGGAGGGGGTGATGATCCGATGACCCATTACCACGAAAAGATTGGAGCTGGTAGCTTCGGCCAGCAGACGCTCATCGTTTATAAGCAGGCAATCGTCAAGGTTTTTCTCCTTGCGGAAAAGGCCAGCCATCACATAAATAAGTGCGCTCGCAGTTTTAATGTTACTCAAGGCATGGCAGGGCTTGTAATAATCTTCAAACACATCAACAAGAAGCCCCCTTCGGTTGAGCGTATAACCGCTTCCCTGCAGTTGGCTGGTTTCAATCAGAAAGGTGGCGGAATTCAACTTTGGCGTGTAATATCCGCCCTCGTTGCGATAGAGTGAAAACCTGACCCTGATGGCGGTTTCTTCATCATGGTTGTGCCGGCAAATCTCAAGGATATCATCCACAAAACGGTTATGATCGTAGCCTGAAGGCAGCTGAAGTTTCAACAAATTTGCACCTTTGGTAAGCCGTTTAAAATGGCGGTCGGACCAGCGCACTTTGCCATTTTCAACCCTAATGGTTTCGAACAAACCATCGCCATAGCGGAAGGAGCGGTTTTCGGGCGAAAGCCCAAACCCATCGCGTGGCAGCAAATGCCCGTTAAAAGATATCATTTCGGCCATAAGGAAAGTCTTCTCAGAAAACGTAATTAACAAAATTGACAATAAATCCCGGGTTTAGCGCGGCAATAAAAGCAATGCCATAAATGGCACCCCAGAAGTGTACGTCGTGGGCCACATTGTCGGCACTCCGGCGCGCCATCCAAACCGAATAGGCCAGGTAAAAAACCCCGAAAATAAAGGCAGGGATTGGAACGGGGATAAACATAAAATAAACACTTCCCTGGGGATGCAGAATAATGCTGGCAAACAGCACCGACGACACGGCCCCGCTGGCGCCAACTGCATTGTAATAATAGTTTTTGCGATGCTTAAAATAGGAGGGAACCACGCTGCAAAAAAGCGCCGTTACATAAAGCAATCCGTAAAAAAACCTGCCCATACCCGCAAACTCCTGCACCAATATATTTTCGACCAGCGACCCGAAGGAGTATAGGACAAACATGTTTATCAGCAGGTGCATCCAGTCGGCATGCAGCAGGCCATAGGAGAAAAAACGGTACCAGGTTTTGTGCTGTCTTATCTCGTAAGCATTGAATTTCATTCGCTCAAAGGCAACGCGGTTGCGAAAAGTGGTGTAGGAAACCAGTACGGTAAGAATAATAATAAACAGCGTAATACTCATATAGACTTTTTTTACAAAGATACTTTTTCCTGCGCTATTTTGCAGTATTGGCCCAATCGGCTAACTTTGACACTTTAAAATCCTGATGAAAGAGGGCAAAAATACTATTTTGTGGGACTGGAACGGCACCCTGCTCAACGATGCCGAAATCTGCCTTGAGGGGATCAACATCCTTTTGCAGAGAAGAGACTTACCCGTTCTGGACATGACCCGTTACCGGGAAATCTTCACCTTCCCTGTAAGGGATTATTACAAAGCCGCCGGCATCGATTTTGGGCACGAACCTTTTGAGATACCCGCCGAGGAATTTATTGTGCAATTTAAGCGCCTGCTGCCCCGGGCAGGCCTTTTCGGAGACGTTATGGAGACTTTGCACTATTTCCAGCAAAAGGGTTTCAGGCAGTACATTGTATCGGCAATGGAGCAGAACGCACTGAGGCAATCCGTGGCTCAGCGGGAGATCGCCGGCTTTTTCCATAGCATTTACGGCATTGAAAACAACCTTGCCGATTCAAAAATTCAGAGGGCAAAGGAGCTGATAGAAAAGCAAAAAATTGATGTTAACAAAACCGTTATGATTGGCGACACCCTGCATGACGGTGAAGTTGCCAAAGAGCTGGGTATTGAAATTATTTTCATAAGCCGCGGCCATCAAAATGCCGAACGCCTCAGCCAGAACGGAAACCTGCTTTTTCCCGACCTGAAATCCCTGATAAAATTTATGATTTAGGATTTATGATTTATGATTATCATTCATCAAATCTTAATCTTCAATCATCATTCATAAATCATCAATCAATTAGCGGTATTGTATTTTCATTTCATCAAAGATATCGCCCTGGATAAGTTTGACAGCTTTCTGATAGGCATCGTCCATTTCTGTGGCCACCTGAATATAGGCGCTGAAGTCGAAAAGGTTACGCGCGATGAGCCCTTTTACCTGAATCTTAAGGTAGGGGAGGGTTTTTTCCAGGTCTTCTTCCTCTGGCGTAATTCCTTCTTTTTCAGCGGCTTCGTATAGCTGGTTAAGCAGCGCATCTGTAACCTCAAAATTGTTTACAAAAGCATTTACTTCGGGATAGCGGCGGTTGAGTTCTTCGCGCCTGTCGTTGGTATATTCAATGCCAAAAGTATTTAGAATGCCCCTGCGCACCAGCCTGGAATAATAGTTCGAAACACGGGTAGTGTCGAGCGGAATGAATACATCGGGCATAATGCCGCCTCCGCCATAAACCACGCGGTTATTTATCTTGGTGAAATATTTCAGCGAATCGGGAAAGCTGATATTTTCGGGGTTCACCAGTTCGCCCATACGCAGCCGCTGGGTAAGATCTTCAAAATATTTATCGTTGCCCTCGTCGTAAGGCTTCTGAATGGAGCGCCCAGTGGGCGTATGGTATCTTGCCGTAGTAAGCCTGATAGCAGACCCATCGGGCAGGGTGAAGGGCTGTTGCACCAGGCCCTTGCCAAAGGAGCGGCGCCCAACAATCAGTCCACGGTCCCAGTCCTGCAGGGCACCAGCCAGAATTTCGCTGGCCGAAGCGCTGCCTTCGTTGATCAGGACTACCAATTTCCCTTTCCTGAATGCCCCGCGAGAGGTACTGTTGCGCTCCTGGGTAGGCGCGGTGTGTCCTTCCGTATAAACGATCAGTTTGTTGCTTTCCAGAAACTGGTCGGTAAGGTCGATAGCCACATCCAAAAAGCCGCCCGAGTTGTAATTCAGATCGAGGATCAGATTTTCCATGCCTTCTTTTGAGAGCTGATCCATGGCTTCGCGGAATTCGCGCATGGTGGTGCGGGCAAAGCGGTTCACCTTAATATATCCGATACCAGGCGCTGCCATGAAGGCTGCATCAATGCTGTTTATGGGAATGCGGTCGCGGGTAATGGTAAAATCAAGAATATTCCGGCTGCCCCTGCGAAACACCCCAACGGCAACCTGTGAGCCACGCTGCCCCCGCAGGCGGTCCATCACAAACTGGTTGGTAACCTGGCTGCCGGCCGAAGATTCCCCGTCGATGGTCACAATCTTGTCGCCGGGCATAATACCCACCTTTTCAGATGGTCCGCCCGGAACGGGGCTAACCACCACTATGGTATCGTTTATAATGTTAAACTGAACGCCTATCCCTTCGAAACTCCCTTGCAAGGGCTCATTGGCTGCGCGAAGTTCTTCGGCCGATAGATAAACACTGTGGGGATCGAGCTCGCGAAGCATACCCTTGATGGCATTCTCAACCAGTTTTTCTTCATCAACGGGCTCAATATAAGCAAGCCTTACCACCTGCAAGGCACGCACCATTTTTTCAAACTGCAGGTTCTCGGCCTGTCCAAATGAAGGCTGTAAAAAAGAACCGGACAAAACGATCAGGATAAAAATACCCTTTAGGGCAAAAGAGGGGAATTTCATTATGAATTGGAATTTTAGATAATAATCAGGTCAGTTAAAAACGTTAAGGAATAGCAAAAATTAAACCATGCAAAACCCATAATTGTTTAAAAAAAGGTAAATGTAGGGATTATAGGATTTTTAAAAAAATTTCAGCAACTGAGAAAACATTTACAAACGGTCAAAATTAGCGGTTTTCGGGGCAAAAAACCTAATTAAATCTGAAAAAGGCCTACAATGCTTTTGTTTGTAAGCCGCATTGTGTTTACTTTTGATTGGCAGTAGAAAATAAAAAAGACCGTTTTGACTTCCGGCATATCACATATCGATCAGGTGGGCGGTGAAAAAAACCGCATGGTAAGAAGCATGATTATTCCATTGGCTTTTGTGGTGGTCATGTGGCTGGTAAAGTCAGTCGAAATGTTTTTCGACTTCGATTTTGCCCGTTATGGCATTTTTCCGCTTACGCTGAAAGGCTTGCGCGGAATCATCCTTTCACCCTTTATTCATGGTGACCTCAAACACCTTCTCAACAACTCCATTCCCATACTGGTGCTGGGCAGCGCACTGTTCTATTTCTATCGTGAGGTGGCCAAAACCGTCCTGGTACTTTCGATCGTTATTACCGGCCTTTGGGTTTGGGTTTTTGCCCGTGAGGCCTTTCATATTGGCGCCAGCGGAGTCGTTTACAGCCTCGCAGCTTTCCTGTTCAGCAGCGGTGTGATCAGGCGCCACCCCAGGCTCATGGCCATTTCGTTGCTGGTAGCTTTTTTATACGGCAGCATGGTGTGGGGCATATTCCCTATCAGGGAAAGGGTTTCGTGGGAATCGCATCTCATGGGAATGGTCTCGGGCGTCATTCTCGCAATGCACTTCAGGCAATATGGCCCCCAGCGCAAAAAATACACATGGGAGCTGGAAGCGGAGGAAGAAGAGGAGGCAATGGCTGATGACTTTGCCGAAAAGGTGATCCGCTCGCTGGAGGAAGACCACAGCATCCCGCCCGAAGAACCAGGGGGATTTTCATCCGATCCGAACGTTAAATTCAATTACAAGCCGAAAGACAAACCGGATGAATGATGATTTAGGATTTTGGATTTAGGATTAAAATCAATCATCAACCGAAACGCTGAAGGCGTGAGCTCAGCGAAGCTAATCATCAATCATTAATCATCATTCATAAATCCTAAGCCTGGCGGTCGATTTCCCGCTGCACGTCTTTTTTCTTCAGGGTTTCGCGCTTATCGTAGAGCTTTTTCCCTTTTCCAAGGGCAATCTCGAGTTTTGCCAGTCCGCGTTCATTAATGAAAAGGAAGGTTGGGATCAGGGTAAGACCTTTCTCAGCCAGCTTGGTTTTTAGTTTACGAAGTTCACGGGCATTCAAAAGCAGCTTGCGGTCGCGCTTAGGCTCGTGGTTGTTGTAAGTGCCGTATTCATATTCGGCAATGTGCATGTTTTTCACAAAAAGCTCATCCCCAATGAAAGCACAATAAGCCTCATTGATACTGGCTTTTCCCGTTCGAAGCGATTTAATCTCGGTACCTGTAAGCACAATGCCGGCAATGAACTTCTCGAGAAGAAAATATTCAAAGCCCGCTTTTTTGTTTCGTATGTTTATCTTTCCGGCCATAGCGCTGTTAGGGTGCAAAATTACGAAAATATCGACAGGATAGCGCATTCTGCCAAACCCCAATGGTAGGTGAAAAATATTCAAGGCCAGGAAAAAAGTCACCGATCAGGAGTTTATTCGAAAATACTGTACCCTTTTAAGGTCGTTGCATCCTATAATTAGAAACATAATTAAAACAATATTTACACGTAGTTTATACGTAATTTTACGTTTTAACTACGTCTTAACTACGTGTTAACTACGTTTAAACTCCGTTTTTGGTACAAAGAAAAAAGAACTGGGATGGGGTCAGGCTGGGGCCTGTTTCAACCGAAAAAGGGTTTGTAATTAGAAATCCCCGGAAAAAAGGTGAACGGGAGGGCAGGGGCTGCCCAGGCAGGCCGACCCAGGGGGGCACAGGCAAGATGCTTATCGGAGGTAAAGCGAAACCGTCCAGACAATAATCCCTGCCATGATCAGGTAGGCCAGCAGTTCATAAAAGAAAGGAGGCAAATGCCTGAAAATGGGGTTCTTGGGCTGGTTCGTCTCGTCCCAGCTGCGGGTAATGTATTTTATGATTTTACTTAGCATGGCAGAAAAATATACCGTGTTTATTAACTCAAATGTGCCCCGATCCAATCCGTCATGGTTTTCAACACCTCCACTTTATTGGTCTCATTGTGCAATTCATGGTAGGCATCCTCCCACAAAACCAGTTTGCAATTGCCATCAAGGTTGGCAGCGAACTCAATACTGCTCGATGGCAAGGCAATGGTATCGGCCTTGCCATGCATGATCAGCAGGGGCAGAGAAAATTCGCCTGCATGTTCGAGCGTCCATTGGGCCACACCCAGCATTATTTTGCCAAATCCAAGAGAAATCTGGTCGTTTACAAGTGGATCGTTATTGTATGCTTTCCCAACTTCATCGTCATGAGAAAGCGCACCTACATCAAGGTCGCTATGAATGGTCATGGTGGGAAAAACAGAACCCAGCACTTTGGCACCCATAACCTTCACTTGTTGGTGTTCGAGCGCATTGTGCAAAGCAGGGCTAGTGGCAATAACGCCCTGAACATCGGGTTTTTGTTTCAATCCATAATGCAATACCAAAACGGCGCCCAGGCTATGACCATAAAGAATAAGGGGAAGGCTTGGAAAGCGCTGCCGCGCCTGGTCGAGCAGCAGGTCGATATCGCGCTGCACCACCTCAATATTCGGAAAATGCCCACGGGGACCAGCAGACTTGCCATGCCCCCGCAAATCGGCTCCAAATAAAATGTATCCTTCTTTGGTAAAAGCCTCCGCAACATTAGCATACCTCAGGGTGTGCTCGCCTACGCCATGCACCAGGCAAACTACCGCTTTCGGTGAAGTGTCAGTTGGGGTCCAGCCCCGGGCAACCATATCCAGCCCATCAAAGGATTTCCAGTTCGTTTCAAAATGGTTCATTTTTCCTGCTTTTTAAAAATGATTAAGCTCTCCTTATATGCGATACTATCAACCCGGCCTGCACTGGTGTTCATCAGACCAGATAAATAATCCGAATTAATCAAATTATTTTCAAAACACGAGCTTATTGCAATTACCAGTTCAGTAGCCAAAAGATAAGAGTGCTTTTCATTGTTAATTGTTTCTGTTAAATTGGCATGCACTTTTCATGAGCAATAAGGCAATTTTTTTTAAGTCAAGAAAGTCCATTTAATAAGCCAAATGTATCAAAATAATTTATTTACGCCTATTACCATTAGCATGGCTAGTGTTCCCAAAACGGTAAAATAGCCCACTGCTTTCAGGTTTAAATTCATAATCCGGTTGCCTCTCCATAAAATCAGAAACAGAATCGTTAACACAATGGCTGCAACCAAATATTTATTCGTTTCCAGCATTAAGGCAATCCTCGCTTCATCCTGTATATTAAATCCACCGAGTAAGATGGAGAAGAATCTTGAGAACACCGCAAAAAATGCAACCGAATATGCATAAATTGATTTAGTAAGCCAGGTAACCAGAACAAATACAAGCGCCTGAATTATGGTAAAAACCGGTCCGCCAACCGCTGACCAAAATGCATGAAATTCCTTAATGAAATAGCCACTTTTTGGAGCTGAGTTATTCAAACTCATTGTCATTTCATTTCCAGACAGCTCTCCAAACAGCCAATGACCAAACTCATGAAAAATAAACGTCATGAATGCAATAGGTATAAATAAAATGATAACTTTCCAGTTAATCTGGCTTTCCTTTAAATCATTGCTGATTCTATTTCCAGGAGTCTCTTTCATTTTCTTACCTCAATTTTATAAACGGTTATCCTTTTCAGCAGGCGGAAAACTCAGGGCATTATTAGTAAATATTTTGGTTTAATAAGTTCCCGCAATATATAAAATTCCTCAGAATACTTTAAAAAATTTTGAACTTATTTTACCTCTCTGCGTTTCGGGGTGAAAGACTTACCTGAACTTTTTCGTTGGAAATTGCCAGTTGGGGCCATTGATTGAATATATCAAAAACCAAGGCGGTTTTTTTAAAAACCAGTGGCAATTCACCTTCGCCCAAAACATTTAATAAAAAAGTTGGTTGTTAAGTAAAAAAACATACTTTTGCAAAAATTTAAAACCCCAGTTATACTATGTATTGGACGCTGGAATTAGCCTCAAAACTCGAAGACGCCCCATGGCCCGCCACCAAGGAAGAGCTTATCGATTTCGCTCTTCGCTCGGGAGCACCCATGGAAGTCATTGAAAACCTGCAGGAAATCGAAGATGAGGGCGATGTATACGAAAGTATTGAAGACATCTGGCCCGATTACCCCACCAAGGACGATTTCTTCTTTCACGAGGATGAGTATTAAACAAGCTTTTCGCAAAAATCATAAAGCCGGCGCTTGCGCCGGTTTTTTTTTACATAAAGATTCATGCAGCCATTCTTTATTTTTTGGGCTAATTGGATTACCTTTGCTATTCTGAAAAAAAACTGCATCAGATCATAAAAACCACCCATATCATATTATGCTCAGCATCGTAAAAAAACTCTTCGGAAGCAAGACTGACCGAGACTTCCGTGAGATAAAACCTCTTCTGGAACAGACTCTCCAGGCCTACGAAACCATAAAACAACTCGACAACGACCAGCTTCGCGCCAAAACGCAGGAGTTCCGCCTGCGCATCAAGGAAAATGTGCAGGCCGAACAGGATCAGATAGATCAGCTTCGGCGCCAGATCGAAGAAGACTTCGCCATGGACGTGGAGGAGAAGGAACGCCTCTACAACCAGATCGAC
>JAHYJD010000050.1 GCA_019429365.1 Bacteroidales bacterium
TGTAAACCTGATGAGCCTTTCCGAAAAAATAGTAAGGTGTCCATTCATGATCAGGCGGCCCCAATGTCAGGCTCGAGATTTCTCTCGAAGTATAAGACGACGTGCCGCAACCTGCATGCATGGCCATACCTGTTTCCTGCTGTGGAATAACCGAGCGGGCATAAAAAATTATAAACACCATATCACCCCATTGCACAGGGACTTCATTTATTGGCAAAAAGACCTGTTCATATAAACCTGGCGTAAAACTGCTGGTGTTTAAACGGTAAGCCTTCCCAAAAGGCACGTCATCATTTTCAGTATTAATCATTGAAAAGGTATTGTAATGCATACCGTAGTAGCTATATCCGTTCAAGCTGGCGCAGTCAAACAGCAATGTTCCATCATTGGGCAGCAGCTCACGCACAGAGGCCAGGTGA
This sequence comes from Bacteroidales bacterium, assembly GCA_019429365.1. GTDB lineage: Bacteria > Bacteroidota > Bacteroidia > Bacteroidales > UBA7960 > UBA7960. The sequence continues at coordinate 420 of JAHYJD010000050.1, forward strand.
TCGTCGAACTGTGAATCGATCATAGCCACGTTGGCCGGCAGACTGGCAGGATCAATCCCCTGCCCAAGGTTGAGTGCAATGAAACCCCCAAATTCAATAATTTGCGGAAAAAATTCAAAATGCATGGTACCTTGCAAATCACCGGGCTCATAATCGGCCGGGGCTTCTGTGTATACATAAAAACGTGTCCACCCGGTTTGCGAATAGGCATGTGATTGAACAATATTCGTAAAGGGAGGCTCTGTAATTTGGACTGCAAAGGAGCCTTTTGCCAGTCCAATAAGTTCATCTACTTCATTGGTGCGAGCATAAAACACCCAGAACAGCATATCCCCCTCCACAATGGCAGTAGCATTGGATGGTGTTATGATACCGGTACTCCACCAATATTCACTAACCTCCGTAACATTGGCACGCCAGGCTTGCGAAAAGGGTATTTCATCATCTTCCACATTAAAAAGATCAAAAGAATTGGCACCCTGGGCATAAAACTGGTATCCGCTTAATACCGAGCAGTCGTATAACAGCGTTCCATCCACCGGGAGCAACTCGCGCAAGGAGGCCAGGTAATCCTCAAATTTGGGATCGGGGGTTTGGGCTTGCAATCCGGAGAGGGAAACGAGGATGAAAGGGAGCATGAAAATTGCCAGATACATTGCAGGTAAACGAAAAGTTTTTCGGGCTTTTCTGATGGGTGGTTTTTTGTCAAGGAAATGCATATCAGCAGGTTTTTAAATTATCAATTTATCGACTTATTTAATGTCTTCACACAATTAAGTGCCTAATTTAAAACAAGTAAACCATTAAAAAGAGACCAATGAGCGAACGCCGGGGATGAATGAGTTAACGCCGGGGTTTGTCTAGGGAACGTAATAAAACCCCTACAGGGTTTAAAAACGGGTTGTGGCCATTTTTTACAATAGTGCATGCCCTAAGGGCAAAACAACACGTACGGATGTGCAAATAATGCGTTTTTCTGATTGGGAGAACCAGGTGGTTCATGGAAATCCGATTGCATTTCAACCCACCCTATACCGCGTAGCGGTTTCACTATTGTAAAAAATGAACCCCACCGCAACATTTACCGCGTAGCGGTTACACAAAAAACACCAGGGTATCGGTTAACCATGTGAAACCCCTACAGGGTTTTAGAAGTATCAATGGTATTGTCATGGCTCGGTTCACATAACTACAACTGGTTCTTTGCGTTCTCTGGTTGCTTGCCCAAGAACTCTATTCATCATTATCCTGACTATTGGATTTGCTTTTGCAATCCTTGCTTCAGATTCACAATTACTAACACAAGCCATACATCCTATGCAGTTTTTCTTTGCTTGGCGATTTAAATATTCACCTGTTTCAGATGAAAGGATACCCGTCGGACAAACCTCTGCACACCTTCCGCATTTTACACATATTTTTCCTCTGTATGTTGGCTTAAGAGCAGTATATTCTTTAGATTTTGAATGCTTGTCCCATTGAATTGGAATATCCTCAATGTTTAAAGGCTTAGGAGCGTTCAATACCTGTGTTCCAAACTTTCGTGCCTTTTCGATATCTGATTCATCAGGACGGCCAATTGCAACAGGGACAACATCTGAATAGGAGTGTTGTCCAATAAATAAGCCCGCTGCCATAACATTAAAACCATTTTGAGAAAGCATTTCAACCATGTTATAAAGGGCAATTCCATAGTCACGGTTTCCATAAACAGCAACTGCAGTAGATTTTTTACCGTAACCTTTTAAAGCCTTGAGACATTCTATAGCCTGAAGTGGTAATTTGCCGCAATAAACCGGGGCACCTGCAATTAAATGATCAATCTCTTCCAATAATGAATCTGCATTAGCAATAATTTCTGCTCTGGCATCCGGATGAGTCATATCCAATATTAGTGGATTATCTGATCCCATTCCGGATGCTATGGCATTGCATATTTTTTTCGTTGTGCTTATGGGGGAGAAAAAAAGAATCCCGATTCTGCTGTTCATTGCATGTTCCATGGCTAAATGCATTTTAAAAGTGATGGCCTACCGGCCCCTGAACAGATAGCTGCCGTAGGCAACGGCCATAAAAACGTGGATGCCGATAACAACCCACATCCACAGGTTGAGCTCAAGACCAGTGAACAACACCAGAGCGAACTTCACCAGTACCATCCCGATGTACAGCAGAAAGAACACAAGAAGGATCGGAAATCGGACCTCATCAACTGTCTTGTTTCGGGAGCCGAATGCAATCCCTGCAATTCCCAGGATCATAAGTCCGAAGAACCTCCAACCAATGGTTCCCATGGAATCGGTGGGTACTGCAAGAAGGTTGCTCAGAAAGTCCGGAACCACCAGGAATGTCAGTCCGAAGCTGAGGCCAGCTAATGAGTGGAACCAGAAAAGCAGTTTTAGCTTATTGTTTGTGTTATTTTGTAATTGTTCCATAATCGAATGTTTAAGTTTAATTGAATGTTTGCCAATGTTTCTGGTATAATCACAGTAGCGGTAGTGTTTTTCAGGCTCACTTTAAAATTCAACTACTTTTTACCATACAGAGTAGTAATAGTTTTACTTGTACTGGCAGGCCATGCGGAAAGGTGGGTTTCACCAACAAATATTTGCCATTTTAATTCTATATTTTCATAATCAGCTGTTTCAAGATGTGATTTAAACTTTTCCATAAATGGTACCATAAATTTTTCATTTTCACCAACACAAATAAACACTTTGGATGGCGGTATATCCCAGGTTTTATTATTAGTGAATTGAAGAACTGCCTGGTTTAATACTTTCCCATTGTCCCACCAAAGGGAAGGACTGCTTATACCAAATCGTGTAAAGTAACCGTCAGAATTAATTAAACACCAGGCTGCAAACAAGCCTCCAATTGAGTGTCCTGCAATTCCTCTGTCGGTGTTGGTTTTATAATGTTTGTCAATAAATGGAATTATTTCGGTTTTCAGGCATTCTAAAAAATCATCTGCTCCTCCGGATTGAAATGTTCCTTCCGGAATATCTCTTTGTTTTTCCAAAGTCCTGTCATGAAGAGTATCGACAGAGGTTGTATAGTCATATATTCTGCTGATGGACCAACTTCGGATGCTCAATCCCGACCCAATTCCCACAATTATTACATCTTCTATCTCGTCTCCAAATAAATCCAATGCTTCTTTTGTTCCTATGATTGAAGGAAAGGCAATTCTGCCATCCAAAACATATAAAACCGGATACGAAATAGTGTCTTGGGTTGAATAGCTTTTGGGGAAAGACATGTACAACTGATAATCTTTTCCCATTAACTCAGAAGATATTACATGGTCTGGTTCTGTTATTCTTTCTTTTGGCTCTAATTTTTGACCCAATGAGCTATTGCTAAAAATCAGCACCAGCATTGCCGTTAATGCAAGATTTATTGCTTTTGAAATATTCATTTTTCTTAGTTTTTTGATAAATATTTATCAGGGTTCGGTTTTTTACATTACAGCCAACAATTGCATTAGCACAATCGTCGAATATATTTTTTTAACCTAATTGTGCTTATTTTCTATTATCATTAAAAATACAACCCAGAAAATGTTAAAATGAGTTGAATGAGTTAACGCCGGGGTTCATTTAGGGAACGCCGGGGTTTGTCTGGGGAACGTAATAAAACCCCTACAGGGTTTAAGGGACGCAACGGAATCTGTTTTTCTACAATAATCAATGCCCTACGGGCAATTACCAAAGGCTTAATAATCCGATTGATCCTTTTGCTAATAGAGCGACAATTTATTGTTTTGGAAACATTTTTAAAACCGGTGTACCTCATACCGCGTAGCGGTTTCATTATTGTAGAAAAACGAACCCCCACCAAAACATCTACCGCGTAGCGGTTACACAAAAAACACCGGGTATCGGTTAACCATGTGAAACCCCTACAGGGTTTTTGGAAACGGGTTACAATGCGATTTTCTACAATAATCAATGCCCTACGGGCAAAACAACACGCACGGATGTGAAATTTTACAATAGTGCTTGCCCTACGGGCAAAACCCAATGAATGTAGGTGTAAATAATGTGTTTTGGGGGTTGGGAGGTATTGTTGATTTCTGTGGGTTCGAAGATATTGTTGTTTTTTGGAAATACCCTATCATTCGATGCACCATATACCGCGTAGCGGTAATAATTTAGTAGGAAAAGATTGACCCACCCCGTCTCGCCTGAGGCGAGAGCACCCCTCCTCCGCTGGCCAGCGGATAGGGAGGGGCCGGGGGAGGGACCTATTCTACCGTTCCCGAAAAAATTGTCAAGAAAAATATCCCGAACCAGGAACAACACCACCAAAAACAAAGCTTCAAAAAAGAATACCTTGATTTCTTAAAAAAATTTGAAGTGGAATATAAGCCAGACTATCTTGACTTCGACGCTGGGTCACCCAAAATCGAGCAGATGGGGGTGCCCGGATACTGGTAATTTTTGCCTATAAGGGGCGAAGCCCCGATGCGTAAAAGCGCAGGGTGGAGCAAAGCGAAACCCTGTGAAGGAATGGCAAACGATGAACGTAAGCCCTGAAGGGGCGACACATAAAACCAACCAAATCCGTTTCGCCCTTACAGGGCTAATGGGTTTATGTTCCCCTTAACACAGGGTTGCACCCTGTGCTTTTACCTTTGGCCCTTTCAGGGCCTAAACCTGGTGTTTTTGGGATCTCCTTTTGAAACATTGTGCAGCAATCATTATTCCACTAAACACGCTAAGAAGCCGCCAAGCAAAACAAAAAATTATCTCCTGACTTCGACGCTAAGGCAGAAAAAGAGGCTGAGTCAACCAAAACCAATAAAAATAATGCTTTAAAAAAGAGCAAATCAGCTGGTTACAAAATCGTGAGAAATTTTGTGTCGAAGTCAGGAGAAAGAATACCTTGATTTTCTAAAAAAATTCGAAGTGGAATACAACCCAGACTTTCTGTTTAATTTCTGGGAGGAATGATATGTGAACCATTTTTTGATAAAACACCGATCTTCAAATTGACTAGAAGGCCTTACACCGGAACTACAAACACCACCCTGGTGCCGGTGGCAAGGCCGCTGTCGTCGGCCAGATCGATGATATCAAAGCCAATGCTCCGCTTCGATTTCCTGTTGAGCAAATCAATGCGCCTGCGGGTAATGTCAATGGCCCTTGACTTATGGTCTTTGTCGTTATTTTGCAAAATTTCACGAGCCTTCTGCCTGCCAATGCCGTTGTCTTCTATTTCAATGGTCAGGAGGTTGCCGTCAAGCCTGAAGTTCACATTGATCAAGCCTTTGGTTGGCATGGTTTTGATGCCATGCTCAAGGGCATTTTCAATAAATGGCTGAGCCAGCATGGGCGGAATGTAAATACTTTCGGCCTCCAGGTTTTCTGTTCCGCTGATGCGGTAGTCAAACTTATGCGGAAAACGCACCTTTTGCAGCTCCAGGTAATTTTCGATGGTGGCTATTTCTTTTGAAAGGGGCAGGTTTTCGTTTTCGCTGCTGTCGAGAATATTTCGCATAAGCTTTGAAAAGCGCGAAAGGTATTTAACGGCTTTGTCGGGTTCTTCGTTTATGATGGAGCTTTGTATGCTTCCCAGCGAGTTGAAAATGAAGTGCGGATTCATCTGCGAGCGGAAAAGCTTTTGCTGAAGCTCCAGGCTGTCGTGCCCGGTCTTTAAGCGGTTCTGCCTGAGGTAAAGCAAAACAAACAGTGCCAACAAAATGATTAATCCTATCAGGAGAAGCAGCATCAGCCTGGATCGGGCTTGCTTTTCCTCTGCCAGCTCCTTTTCCCTTTGGAGCAAAAGCAGTTGCTGCCTGTTTTGCACGGATTCAAATTGTGCTTCAATTTCAGCTATTTGCAGGTTGGTTTCCAGTGTAAACAGCTGGTCTTTTATTTCGTGGAAGTTTTTGTAAAAACTGAAGGCTTTTTCAAACTCGCCCAAACCAGAAAAAATTTCTGAAAGGCCCTGATAAGCCTCCATTTTAAGTCTTGGCAGATTCATAGCTTCTGCAATATTCAGTCCTTCGGCAAGCTTTTCAACGGCTTGTTGCAGGGCCTGGCTTTCCATAAGGGCCTTGCCCTGCAAGATTAGCACGCTGGCCAGCTTGGCGGGCATTTCGAGTGCCGCAAACATTTGTTGCGATTGCCCGTAACTCCTCATGGCCTTGTCAAAGGCATTTTGCGAAAAGTGAAAGTCGCCCATGCTCTTATATATCTCGGCCAGCCCTGGCCTGTATTCCATGGTTTCGTAGGTTTCGCGGGCGGTATGATAAAAAGCGAGGCTGCTGTCGGGCCGGTTCAAAACAAGATAGATGTCGCCCAGGGCGGTCAGTACCTCGGCTTCCCTTCGCTGATAGCCTGCATCGCGGCTGAACAAAAGGCTTTGCCTTAATTGCTCAATGGCAAGTTCGGGCCGGCTCCAGTCTTTGTACAATTTGCCCATTTTCAGGTAAGTAGAGGCAAAACTTTCGTTAACGAACAACACAAAATTGGCGTCGCGCCTGGCCCTGATCTGCTGCTCTCCCAATAAATCTTCCTTAAGGTTTAAGGCCGACTGATACCAGCTTAAGGCTTCAATGAATTTTCCCCTGATGGCATAAAGCTCACCCAGCTTTTCATGACACATGGCCACTCCCAGTACATCGTTGTATTGGGTGCGCATTTCAATACTTAACAAAAGGTCTTGCTCTGCCTGCCAAAGCTGCCCGATGCGAATCAACACCTCGGCCCTTTCTTCCCTTTGGTTGGCAGCGTTAATGGACCACAAGCGCACCGAAGGAAAAGTCAGTGGGTTTTCTATTTCTGACAGGTACGTTTGGTAAATCTGGTCAAAAAATTGTATGGATTCATTTAAGTAGGTCAGGGCCTCTTCGTACCGGCCCCAATGGCTGTAAATTCTGCCTATGCGGCCCAGTATCTTGGCTGTGAAGAAATCGGTAAAAACCGATTTCTCTTCCAGCGAAAGCAAATCATTATACAAGTCGGTCGCGATGGATAAAGCCCGCGGGTACTCCCCGTAATTTGCCAGGTTAATGCTTAAGGTTTCATGCTTTGGCGGCAGATCAAATCCTTTAAGGTGTAAGTAGGCGGTGTGCTGCTGCAAAATCTGGTAAGCGCCTTCCAGATGCTCCCTTTTTTTCTGATGCTCATTTTTGATAGAGGCCTGGCCCATAAGCACCAAATGAGCGCTAAGATGGGCAAACCAAGCTGTATCTTTATCAAGGGCCTCAAGCGGCTTCTGATAGTAAAAAACCACGGAATCCATTTGATTGAGTTGCTGGAAAATCCTCGATTTTCCAGCCCAAATCCTGTATTTGAGGGTCCAGTGGGTTTCGTGGTCAAAAAAAGACTGGGCCTGACGGAAGGCATTTAAGGCTTTTAGGGTATCCTGCTGGTTTGTGCGATAAAGATCTGCCAGCAGAAACCAAGCCATAACCTTACCGTTGCTGTAATCAAGCTCTTCTGACAGTTTCAGGGCCTCCTGCAGGTAGGGTGAAAATTTTTGAGCATCAGCGCCGGCTTCCTTTAAGGCAAAAGCGAGTTCGCAAAGCAGGTTTGCCTTTTCGCGAACTTTGGTTTTGTTCAGCAATGCCTTCAGGCTATCGGTATTGGCAAGGGGGTTATACCACGAGAGGCTGTTGCCGGGAATATCAAGCACCCGGTCTTCCTGTGCCGCAGAAAAAAAGGGCAGAAGAAAAAATAGGGCCAAATAAAGGAACCTGTTCATTTTATCCAGACTGGTTGTTTGTCAGTTGTTCAAGCAGCAGCAATAACTCATCGCGCTTGCGCGAAGCCACCGGAATTTTTATCTCGCCGGCCAGCACCAGCGAGCCACCATCGGCCCGCTCAAATCTGGTGATGTGCTTCAAATTGACCAGGAAACTTTTGTGCGCCCTGAAAAAGCCGCTGTCCGACAGAATGTCTTCATATTCCTTAAGAGTGGCCGACACCATGATCTGTTTCTGGTCAGAAAAATGAAAGCGGGTGTAGTTGTCGTCCGACTGGCAAAACAATATATCGTGCACCGCAACCAGATGTATGTTATCATGTGTTTTAATAATGATCCTGGTTTGACTTTTGCCGTCTTGTTTCAGGAATTTTTGCAGATTGGCAAGCTGCAGGTTAAAATCGTTTTGTATGATGTCAGATGCCCTGGTGGCGGCCTGGCAGAGCTCCTCGGGGTCGATGGGCTTAAGCAGGTAGTCGAGGGCGTTAAAGCGAAAGGCCTTGATGGCGTATTGGTCGAAAGCGGTAATGAAAATCACCCTGAAGTTGATGGGCTGAAGTGCATTTAGTAAGTCGAAGCCTGAGCCGTCATCCAGTTTAATGTCGAGCAACACCAGCCCGGGCTTCAGCTTTTTTATGGCCGCTGCACCGGTTTTAACGCCATCGGCCTGTCCCACCACCTCCAGCTGGGGGCAGTAGAGCCTGAGCATTTTTTCAATGTTCAGCCGCTGCGGTTCTTCGTCGTCTATAATAATGGTTCGAAGCATACGGTATTGTATTTAATACCAAAAACTCGGGATTGCAAGTTATGAAAAAAATTAATCTTTGTCTGCTTTTATGTTAAAAATAACATGCCTAATTTCTATAATCTTCTGGATATATAACATTATGAAACTATAAATCTAAGGTTGAAAAATCATTATATTTAGAGGCCAATATGGTTTGGGGCACAATTATTCATCTTGTCTGTTTATGAAAAAAAATCTCTTTTTTCTGGCTTTGACCTTTTTTACGCTGGGCTCGCAGTCGCAGGCATTATATTTTCCGCCCCTTACTGGGAATGAGTGGGAAACCACCGACCCTGCCTCGCTGGGCTGGTGTATTGAACATATTGATGAACTGCTGCAATACCTTGAAGAAAAGGATAGCAAGGCTTTTATTCTGCTGAAAGATGGCAAAATAGCCATTGAGGCCTATTTCGGCTCTTTTACCCAGGACAGCCTTTGGTACTGGGCTTCGGCCGGAAAAACCCTAACCGCATTTATGGTGGGCCTGGCTCAGGAGCAAAACCACGTTTCAATTGGCGATTCCACATCAAAATACCTCGGAGCTGGCTGGACAAACTGCAGCCCCGAGCAGGAAGGAAATATCACCATTTGGCACCAGCTTACCATGACCTCCGGGCTCGACGATGGGGTGCCAGAAAACCATTGCACATTAGATACATGCTTAAATTACCTGGCCGAATCGGGTACTCGATGGGCCTATCACAACGCCCCTTACACCCTGTTGGATGAATTGCTAAAAGAGGCTACCGGCCAAACCCTCAACAGCTTTGTTTTTCAAAAACTGACCCAACCAACAGGCATTTCAGGCGCCTTTATTAAACTGGGTTATAACAACGTTTTTTTCAGCAAGCCACGCAGCATGGCACGCTTTGGGCTGCTAATGCTCAACCGCGGAAACTGGGACGGCAATCAGGTTATGGCCGACATGGATTATTTCTATGCCATGATAACGCCCTCACAAACCCTCAACAAATCATATGGCTACCTTTGGTGGCTCAACGGGCAGGAGTCATTCATGCTGCCAGGGCTGCAGCTTGTTTTGCCCGGACCCATGTTTCCCAATGCACCTGCCAATATGCACACAGCACTGGGCATGAATGGCCAAATATTGAATGTGGTGCACGACATGAACCTGGTTATGCTGCGCCTGGGCAACGATCCGGGTGCCGGCCCTTTATCTGCAGGCCTTAACGACTCTATTTGGAGAAGGCTGAAAAAAGTTTTGTGCGAGCCAACATTTGTCAGTAAGCCGTTTGGTGTTTTTGAACAACTGAAGGTTTTTCCCAATCCTGCAAAGGATTTGGTATCAGTGGAATTACCTGGCCAGGATTTTCATCTTTCAATTTTTACCCTTACGGGGAAAGCAGTACTGCAGCAATTTGGTTTCCGCGAAAGCGCAGCAATAAGCATTGAGCATTTACCCCAGGGAGTTTATTTTTTGAGGCTGACCAATAAGCAAAAACAAAGCATTACCCGCAAGCTGGTAATTCGACCTTGAATTTCCAGGTGCGGTAATTTTGTTTCAGCCTACTATTCCAAATACTTTAACAACACCCTCCCGGCCTCTTCCAATGTGTCGCCAAAGCATATAATCCCTTCGCGGTGGCCGCCCATTACCAGTATCTTTTCTTGCTCCACGGTGGTTTCGCGAAACAGGCGCTTGATTTCAAAGGCCATCTCGGGCGTACCAAAAGCGGCTTGGGAGTTGGTAGTGGGCACCATGTTAAGAAGTTTTTCCCAGAGTGTAAGGCAATGAACATGGATCACGGCCTGAATTTGCGGCAAGCTTTCGTACACGGCGGCATGCGACAGCGACTCCGATGAAGCCATTATGGGACCGGTGCACACCAGCAGGTTCTGCGCCAGGTTGTAATCGTTTACCACCACATAGTGGCGGTCATCAAGCTTTCGAAATGCCCCAGTGGCCGAGCCGCTGATAATAAAGGTATTTCCGCGAAAGCGCATGCTGATGTTCCCATAGCCAACCCCATCGGGATAAACGCCTATTAGGCCCCGGGAAAAGAGCTTGTCACGCCAGGCATTAATGGCTGCAATGCGCTTTTGCGAAAGCGGTGGCGCCTGCAACCATCGGCATTTGAATTTTATGTAGCCTTCGTCCATCTTATCTTTTCCTTTCGGGAAAAAGCCTGAGCAGGTCTTCTTTTTGAGGCTTGCATATGCCCCTTTCGGTAATGAGGGCGGTGACAAGCCGCGCCGGGGTTACATCAAAGGCAAAATTGGCGGCAGGGCTGTTCTCTGGGGTGAGCAGCACTTTCTTTATTTCCCCCTCGCAGAGGCCTTCCATATATTTCACCTCCTCGGCACCTCTTTCTTCGATGGGAATCTGGGCAAGGCCATCTTCAATTTCCCAGTCGATGGTAGAGGAAGGCAGGGCCACAAAGAACGGAACCCCATTGTCATTGGCGGCCAGGGCTTTGAGGTAGGTGCCGATCTTGTTGGCCACATCGCCTGTGAAGGTGGTGCGGTCGGAGCCCACAATAACCATATCGACCTTGCCATGCTGCATCAGGTGCCCACCTGCATTGTCGGTAATAACGGTATGGGGCACCTTTTGCTGTGCCAGCTCCCAGGCGGTAAGGCTGGCACCCTGGTTGCGCGGGCGGGTTTCATCAACCCACACATGCACATCCATTCCCTTCTCGAAGGCAGCATAAATGGGCGCCGTGGCCGTGCCAAAATCTACAAAAGCCAACCAGCCGGCATTGCAGTGGGTAAGGATATTAACTGGTTTGCCAGCTTTTTTTCTGCTTATTTCTTCAATAATAGGCAAGCCGTGCTCCCCAATCATTTGGCAATGGGCTGCATCCATATCGGCAATATGGCAAGCTGTTTTGTAAGCCACAGCAACCTTTTCAGCATTAGTGGAGGCAGCCTCCATAGCTTCGAATTGCTTTTGCACAGCCCAGTTCAGGTTTACAGCGGTGGGTCTGGCTGCCAAAAGCAAACCGGCTGCGTGTTTCATGGAATGATCAAAAAATTCATCCCATGGCGCATGCAAAGCAGCCAGGTACATGCCATAACCGGCAGCCGCGCCAATAAGGCCCGCCCCTCTCACGTGCATGTCTTTGATGGCCACGGCCACCTCCCCGACCGAAGTCAGGTCTTCCACCACAAAGCGATGCGGCAAAAAGCGCTGGTCAATGATCTTGACTATACCATTATTGTTATTTTCTATCCAAATGGTGCGAAAGTGCTTTCCGTTTACATTCATACCTCTTGCCATTTATGATGTTTCCAAAAAAATAGAAAAATCTGCCGAGCCCTTCCCTTTCCTGCAAAAATAGGGATAATAGTTTTGGCTTGCCACTGCCTGATTGATTTTCAGCAAGATGAATCACTCTGATTTTATAAAAAAACCATGCGGGCTGCGCAAACAAAACCCTACAAAACTTGTTAAAAATTTAATCTCAAATCTTAATCCCATGAAAAAGACTTTTTTGCTCCTTACTTTGCTCGCGGCCGGTATTTTTGCAACCTCCTGCGGCAACCGCAGCCAGACCGCTTCCGATGATATTCAGGCCATGGCCGATACCAGCCGCAACGCCCTCGACTGGGAAGGAACCTATTACGGTGTATTGCCCTGCGCCGACTGCCAGGGCATTGAAACGGTCATTTCAATTTATTACGACAACACTTTCGTGAAAAAGACCAGATACCTCGGCAAAGATGACCAGGTTTTTGAGATCTCCGGCACCTTCACCTGGAATGAGCCTGGAAACATCATCACCTTCGATGGAGCCCATTCGCAGCATGCGCCCGGCGGTTACCTGGTAGGTGAGATGCAGTTGTTTTTTCTAGATGAGGAAGGCAACCGTATCAGCGGTGAGTTGGCCGAGAATTACCGGCTGCCAAAAGTTGATGGGTCTCTGTTTGGAAAAACGTGGAAACTGATTGAACTAAATGGTGCAATGGTTGAAGTGGATGAAAGCCGCGCCAAAATTCCCCAACTGATATTTGATGCAGAGGAAAGTCGCTTTGCGGGTAACGCAGGCTGCAACCAAATTATGGGACAATTCAAACTCGATGAAGACCCATACAGCATTGAATTCTCACAGGTGGGTTCTACTCTGATGCTCTGCCCCGACATGGAGCTGGAAACGGAATTTATCAGGATGATCGAAACGGTTGACAACTACAACCTGGTTGGCGACACCCTGGTGTTGAACAAGGCAAAAATAGCCCCACTTGCCCGCTTTGTGGCAGACTATTTCGCGAAGCAATAAAGCCTTCCCGATGTAAAAACTTCAGCATTGCTTATCTTTACAGGAAAAAAACATGAACAGATTAGTGCTGGTTTTTTCCCTGCTGTTTCCTTTTTTGCTGTCGGGTTGTTCAAAAAACGACCAACCCCCAACCGGACCAGTACTTGAAATCAAGGGCTCGGATATGTCTTTTCTTCCGGAGGTGAGGCAAAGCGGTTTTCATTGCCGAAACCTCCTACCCTTTTACCCTCGATTGGAACGACTGGACCGATAATGTGGTGGGGCTCGAATCGCAATTGCTCCAAGAATTTCCCGCAACCCCCGAGGGGCAGCGCAATTACCTGAAAAGACTAAAGGAAATTATTACTGATGTGAATGATGGCATAGGTTTCTGCTACTGGGGCGGCGAGTGGATCAGCTACAAAGGCGCTACAGCAACAAACGGCTCCACTTGGGAAAACCAGGCCCTTTGGAGCTTTAACGAGCGCGCACAGCCTGCCATTGAAGTTTTCTCAGATTAGAAAAAAATAATGCCTACTTGCTTGAGAGCAAAGGCAATGGAAAAATAAGTCTTGCAGCACTCAGCTAGGTTCCTTTCAATTAATAAATTCGGTATATTTGAAATAGATTTTGTCTTTCTCCCCGGCATTTTCCCCTAAATCAACAACTGGAGTACTACACCTTTTTTGGTCTGATCCTTATGGGAAAAACATTTATCACTGCCCTGGAAGTTTTCCTGCCGGAACGCATCGTTAGCAACCAAGAAATTGAAGGAATGATCAGCCTCAATGACTCGGGAATTGTAGGCGGACTGATCGGAAAGGTGTTTGGGATCCAGACCAGGAGGTTTGCCGGCCAGGATACCCAGGTAAGTGACCTGGCCGGCCTTGCGGCAAAGAAAATCCTTGAAAAGCATCAAAAAGAAATTGACCTTCTGATTTTTGCCGCCGCCTCGTCCGACCTTATTGAACCTGCCACCGCCAACATTGTACAAAGCAAGCTGGGGCTCCATTGCCCGGCAATGGATATAAAAAATGCCTGCAACAGTGTGGTCTCTGCCATTCATGTTGCCAGTGCTTTTATTAAGGCTGGTATTTACAAAAATATTTTGATTGTCAGCGGCGAAAAGCTGAGTATGGTCATAAACTTTAACCCGAGAGACCCGGTGCACTTGCTCAGGTGTGCTTCAGGGTATAGTCTCGGCGATGCCGGAGCAGCCCTGATCGTAGGCACAGAAAAAGGCAGCGAAATTGTTTACCAGCGGTTTGGCACATGGGGCCAGTACTGGCCTTTATGCACCGTTGAAGGCGGTGGTTCAATGGCTTTCAGAAGCCCCGAAAAATACTATTTCGAAGGCAAGACCCGGGAGATGAAAGATGTTTTCATTGAAAAAGGAGTTCCGTTTATCAACGAATGTTTTACCGAAGCCGGCTGGACAAAGGATGAGGTTGATTGCGTAATCACTCACCAGGTGGCAAGCTCAATTCCCGCTGTTATTGCAAATGGAATTGAAATACCGCTTGAAAAATTTACCAACCCTTTTCATAAATATGGAAATACAGCGGCCACATCTATTCCATTGGCATTGAACGATGCCATAGAGGAAGGGCGCATAAAGAAGGGCGATAAAGTAATGGTTCTGGGTCTTGCTGCAGGTATCAGCATCTCGGTTCAGTTCATAATCTGGTAAAATGGGGCTTTATACCAATTCATTCATAGAAATTTTAGAGGCGATTGACCCGGAAAGGACGGTCCTTACTGACAGTGGTCGGAAAATTTCAGCCGGCCGCTTGCTGGCCGACAGCTTAAGTATTGCCCATTCCTTACTGGATAAAGGTGTAAAAAAAGGCGATAGGGTTCTGCTGACTGTAAAACCGGGAATTGACTTTTTACGGGTCATTTATGCCAATATGATGCTCCGGACCCTTGTGGCCATTATTGATCCCGAAATGGGCCGCGAGAATTTCCAGGCAAAACTTAAGCAGTTCAATCCACAACACGCCTTTGCCGACAGCCGCTTGGTGCTCCTCAATGAACACCCTGTGCTGAAATACTTGGTTTTGCGATTTCGCAAGTCAATACCTTCGTTACCCCGACTTAAGAAGTGCAATTTGTTCACAACGGGCCCTTTTTTGCCATTAATTCAGAAACAAACTCACATTCGACATCTAATAAAAAAATCTGCTCCTGAATTTCATCTGGAAGTCGCTCGGGAAAATGATCCTTTCCTGCTAACTTACACCAGCGGTACCCTTTCAGAACCTAAAGGTGTGGTGCATTCTTTCAGCAGCCTGGGAAAAAGCATTGACCACCTTTCAAATCTTTTAAAACAAAACAATGATCTCTCGGTGGCAACCCACCTTCCACATTTCATGCTACTGGGAATTAACAGTGGTGTCGGGGTTTTTCTTTGGGATAATGAATGGCAACCAAAAAGAAAAATCGAATTTATAAGGCACCATCAAATTACCACTCTTTTTGGGCCTCCCAGCGATTATATTCCACTCATCGAATACCTGGCAAAGCATTCAATCCTATTCCCCGAAAGCATCAGGAATATTTATCTTGGTTCTGCGCCGGTATTTACATCCTTCCTGAAAAAACTGATCCCGTTGGTTCCAAACGCAAAAATCACTTGCCTATACGGAATGACAGAAAACCTGATGGTCTGTCAGCAGGATGGGCGCGAAAAAGCAAACTATTCAGGAGAAGGCGATTTGGTCGGGAAGCCGTTTCCAGGGGTAAAACTTAGTTTTGGCGTTGATAAGGAAGTTTTTGTGGAGTCCGGTCAGCTGTTTTCACAATATTACATGATAGACACCCCAACCCTACCACATCCAACAGGCGATTTGGGAAGACTCGACAAAAAAGGGAACCTTTTGTTGCTGGGCCGGAAAAAAGAAATGATCATAAGGGGAAATTTCAACATTTATCCGGGCCTTTACGAGCCCACAATCAACCGCATTCAAGGCATAACAGAAGCTGTTTTGCTGGGTGTTTATAATCGCAAAAAGGAAGACGAAGAAATTGTGCTGGTTGCCGAAACGGATGGGAGTATCAGTTCTGAAGAAATTATGAAGAAACTGAAGTCAGGCCCCCATTCCATCGACAAGGAAGCCTGGCCCGACAAGATTGTGTTAATGCACCTGCCAAGGAGCGGCAGGCAAAAAAAAGTGAATCGAAAAATGCTCCAGCAAATTATCTAAAATCTGTAAAACTCATGAAGATACTGGTAACCGGTGCTTCAGGATTTATTGGCGGGGAAGTGGTTGAGCATTTGGCAACTAACCCTGATTTGACCATAATAGCCACAGGCCGGTCATTTACCAGCCGCTTTGAAGGATTTTCAAATGTCGAATATCTTCAAATTGATTTCACAAAGCAAATTCCTTCATTAGAATGCGAAGTTTGCATTCATTGTGCCGGATTAGCTGACGACAGGGCCAGTGAAGAAGAGTTCATAAAGAATAATGTTTTGGCCACAGAACGTCTCATCGGGTCAATGAAAGACTGCCAGAAATTCATTTTTATCTCATCATCGTCGGTTTATGATTTCAGTGACGGCAAACCCAAAAAGGAAGAAGATGCTTACTTGTATGAGGAATTGTCGCCTTACGGGAAAAGCAAGTTGATAGCCGAAAAGATAGTGGCCGCATCCGGGATTTCGTCAGTATTCATTTTAAGACCCCGGGCAGTATATGGAACGAATGACCGGGTTCTTTTGCCCAGAATTTTTAGACTGCTCAAGGGCAAAACATTCGTTGTACCGGGAGACCTGAAAGTTATCACGAGCCTGACTCATATTAGCAACCTGCTCGAAGCGGTCAGAAAAACAATCTATGACCAGCGAAAAGGACTTTTAATTTATAACATTGCCGACAAAGAGACTTATATCCTGCGTTCTGTTTTTGAGAAGATTGGGATGCTGAAAACAGGTCGCAAAGTCAAATTTTTAACAGTCCCCATTGCTTCTGTAAAGACGTTGATCATACTAAAAAAGAAACTGGGGTTGAAAACCAGTATCTCTATCCAATCACTTAATTACTTAACTCAGAACTCAGCAATAGTTTCCAGAAAAGCTTCAAAGGAGTTGGGGCTTGATGTTGCGTTTGATTTTCATAAAGATTTTTCACTCTAAAGAATTTCTTTCCTTTTTTCTGTGTACTTTTCTTCCTAGTATGATGAAATTCTTCACGTCATTAAGTTCAAGTGAACCCTTATTAAAATAAGCCTGAAATTGAATCTACTGGTTTTCAACACCCTGAAACACAAAGGCAAAAAATTTGTTATAATATTGAGTGCAAATCAAAGTTGCTTCAACAGCAATAACAATTATATGTTTGATTTGTCTATAAATTTAAGGTCATTGGCCTTCATTGAAAAAATATTTTGCAATGGATAACCTCACAAATGGTGAAAGCCAGATCAAAACCAAGCTGCTGATTAGTTATGCAGTCATACTGATCCTTATATCTTTCATACTTTTTTTCACTTTAGGTAGTTTTCGACAGCTGACAAAGTCGTCTGATGCACTGGCACAACCCAATGCACGCATTGGGCTGCTGCACGATATGATATCTTCCATTTACCAGGCCGAAAGCAACATCCGCTCCTACACCCTCAACCAACAGGAAATATATCTGGATGCCTACTTTGAGGAACTTTCAGCCATAAATGAGATGGTAGATTCTTTATACCTCCTTGCGGATGATGATCCTTATTTCTTACAAAGTATCGATTCTATTAATAAACAGCTGCTTAACAAAACCCATTTGCTCGAACAACTCATCGACTTGAAGAAGCAGGATCAGGGTTCAGTGTTTTTTGAAGGGGTCATTGATGAGATTTTTCCAATGGCTGATGAGTCATTTCCGGAAGGATTAACTGAGGAAAGGCAAACCAGCATAGTGCCCGCCGACACACTTAGTGTAACGCATGAAGAAATAAAGGAGCAGAAAAACAACTTTTTCAGCAGGGTGAGGGGCTTTTTCTCAGGCAGAAAAGCAAGTGAAGAACCCATTACGGGTGAGCCCAGCCAAGAAGAGAACGTGCTGGCCGAAGACAAAACAGATCAGGAGGCATTGGATACCACCAAGGCCGATTTCCGTGACACCGAAGAGCTTAGGCAGGCACTGGAAAGCAGCCTGAGCAGCCTGGATCGGTCGCGCCTGGCAAATATGCAGCAAATGCAACAGCTCGAAAACAGCATTCTGCTCGAAGATAAAAAGGTAATGGACCAAATATGGGAATACGTTACCATTCTGGAAGATTACGAAAGTGCCAATGCCGCACAGGTAGCCGAAACGGCCCGTTCGAATGTGGATACAACCACCAGGAAAATATTCATTACCATTATTCTCTTTTTGCTGGTGCTGCTGGCTTTGTCGTGGCTGCTGATCAACGACGTAAACAAAAGCCGGTTTTACAAAAAACAGCTTGTACGCGAAAAAGAAAAGGCAGAACAAATGGTACTGGCAAAACAACGTTTTATGGCCAGCATCAGCCACGAAATACGCACCCCGCTCAACAGCATTATCGGGTTTTCGAAACAGTTGAAAAAAGTTAAACTCGAGAAAGAGCCCGAAAATTTTGTAGGTGCCATTTTTCAATCTTCAGAACATTTGCTCGATATCGTTAACGAGATCCTTGACTTTTCTCGCATTGAAGCCGGCAAGATTACCCTGGAGCCTGTGCCTGCCAACCTTGTAAATATTGCCCGCGAGGTTTACCAGACTTTAACGGTGATTGCTCGTGAAAAAGGCCTGGATCTCAGTCTTGAAACCAGCCAGGTGAAGCATCCCAATGTGATGGCCGATCCCATTCGCGTGAAGCAGATTTTGCTGAATATTGCCGGCAATGCCATAAAATTTACCAATGAGGGTGCGGTTCGCATCGAACTGGCCGATGCCCTGAACGAGGACAATTCCGGTACCAACAATGTTTTCATAAAGGTTTCTGATACTGGCATTGGCATTTCTGAGGCCGACCAGGAACATATTTTTGAAGAATTTTCCCGTGCCAACAGCGAAAGCACCTATCAACAAAAGGGCACCGGCCTGGGGCTTTCCATTACCAAAAAGCTGGTGGAAACCATGGGTGGTCGCGTTGAACTTTCGAGCCAGCCGGGAGTGGGTTCCACTTTTTCGGTTTTTTTGCCCCTGCAGGTAACAGTATTGCCAGCCGAAGAAAAGAAACAACTGACAACCGAAAATTATACCGACATCAATGCAAATATTTTGTTGGTCGACGACGACAAACTGAACCATTTGCTCATGCGGTCGGTGTTCAGCCCTATGAAAGGCATCAGGCTTTCTGAAGCCGAAAATGCCTGGAAAGCCATTGAGTTGCTCAGCAAGAAAAAGTTCGACCTCATCATTACCGATATGCAAATGCCCGGCATCAGCGGGATAAAAATGATCAGGCAGGTGCGCGCCGATGCCAGGGCCCTCAATGCAAGCACTCCAGTGCTGGTCTGTACTGCCGACATTACCAAAGAAAACCTGAAGGATATTAATGAAAGCGGCATAGAGGATTACCTTCTTAAACCCATTAACGAAACCCTTTTGCTGGCAAAGATCAGAGAGCTGCTTGCATTACCCAAAGCAGGACTTGCTGCAACACATTCGCCAGAAAAAAAGCATAAAACATCCCAGCCAAGAGCCAACCCCAACCAAAAAAATGCTGAGAAGCTATACGACCTGGAAGGTTTGATTGCCTTTACCAGCCTCGACCCCGATTCAATTCTACCGGTAATTGAAGTATTTATTAAAGACACCAGGGTGAACCTGGTAAAACTGCAGGAATTTATGGAGAAAAACAATAGGGAGGATATTTTCCTGGTGGCGCACAAAATGAGTAATATGTTCGGCCTGCTGAAGGCAGAGCAGGCTATGCTTTTTTTGGATAAGATAAACCGCATAAAAGGAGGGCAGCCATCGAACAAGGAACTCTATGATAGCGTAAACGGCCTGATGGCAGTAAGCAAAAAGTTGATTGATTTGCTGGAAGTTGATTTAAAAGAAATCGCTTCAGGGCGGCACAGGATTGCAAATTAATATTTAATCGAGGGAAATGCCGTATTGCTTCAACTTATTGTAAAGGGTCCGGCGGTCGATATTGAGTAGCTTAGCTGCATTCGACTTATTAAACTTCGTTTTTTGAAGCGTAGCTAAAATTATCTCTTTCTCCGTTTTTTCAGTCTGACTTTTCAGGTCGTGCTCCGCTTCGGGCGTTTCGTGGTGGTTCATAACTTCCGAAAAGAGAATTTCTCTTGGAAGTGCTGTTTTGTCCAGCTCCTCCCCTTTCGATAATAATACTGCCCGTTTAATCACATTCTTGATTTCCCTGATATTGCCCGGCCAGCTGTAGTTGACAAAAACCTCCATCAGGGAATCGGGAACGTGGGTCACGTCCTTTCCAAGTTCCTGGTTGGCCACTTCCAGAAAATGCTTGACAAATAAACGGATATCATCTTTCCTTTCGCGAAGTGGCAACACCGAAATACTGAACTCATTGAGCCGGTGATAAAGGTCTTCGCGAAAGTTGCCCTGCTTCACGGCATGCTGCAGATCTTCGTTGGTGGCGGTAATGATTCTTACATCAACCGGGACAGTGCTGTTGCTGCCGATTTTGCGGATTTGCCTTTCTTGTAAGGCCCGGAGCAGCTTCACCTGGATATCGTAAGAGAGGTTCCCGATTTCGTCCAGGAACAAAGTGCCCTGGTTAGCGGCTTCAAACTGCCCGGTTTTGTCTTGGATAGCACCTGTAAACGAGCCTTTTATGTGCCCGAAAAACTCACTGCCAGCCAGTTCGCTCGACAGTGCGCCGCAGTCGACGGCCACAAAGGGCTTTGAATGGCGCTTACTCTTTTCGTGAATGTGGCGGGCAATATACTCCTTGCCTGTTCCACTTTCGCCCTGAATGATAACCGACATATCGGTAGCGGCCACCAGGTCGATGTGCTCATGAATGGCCTTCGACTCCTTGCTAACCGCCTCAACATACCCAAAACCTTTCTGACTTGCTGTTTTGGCCTTTGCTGTCATTTTTTCCTCCTCGGGGCGAGATCCTGAGATTTTTTCGAGGCCGGCCTCTATGTGCGAAAGCAGCTCGTCGGGGTTGACGGGTTTGGCCACATATTCGTAGGCACCATGCTTAATGGCTTTCACTGCCATGCGAATATCGGCATAGGCCGTCATTAGGATCACCAGCGAATCGGGCGTTTTTTCCTTGATGCTTTTCAACAGTTCGATGCCATTCTGGTCGGGGAGCCTGAAGTCGGTCAGGATTACATCGTATGTGGTTGCCTTTATCTTCTCCAGGGCTTTCTGCGAAGAAAAGGCTTCATCAGTTTCAAAACCCTGCCTGGTGAGAAAGGTTTTCAATATCACGGAAAAACTCACGTCGTCGTCAACAATCAGTACCTTTTTCTTCATCTATGCCTGTTGAATTTGCAGCGGTAAATGCCAAACTAAAGACAGCCAAGACAAAAATTTACTTTCCCTTGCGGGAAAAAGTGCTTTTTAATTCGGGATATCTGCCTTTTGCAGCACACAAATATAACTCATATTGCGCATAGTTCGCTGCCTGTGAGCAAAGCTGAAGTTTTTTTATACCCGTTTTAAGCAAATAAAAAAGCCAAAGGCCGGCCATAACAGCCAGCCTTTGAAGCAAGGAAAAAAACCTGACAAGGGGGAATCAGGAGTTATTATGAATTTCCGGGCTTAGTCAATACTTACTACCAGGTACCTGGTGGTGCTCCAGAACTGATCAGGATCTTCGATGATGATCTGGCTACCTTCCTCTTCAAGGCTCTGCAACACGTAGCTTCCTTCGGGGTGCTTGCTAATGAGGCGCGGATTTTTTCCGGGAACCTGCAGCTTGTCAACATGAGTAATATTGAGCCGGGTAAAATAATCGCGGTTTATGTTGGAGTTGACCAGGAAAGTGCGACCAATACCCAGTACGCCACCCGATCTTTCAATAATTACCTTTTCTTCCAAATCGCGGCGGGTGCCATAGGTATAGTAGGCGGTATTGAGTTGCTCGGTTTTTTCTTCAATTACCTGCAGCTTCTCGGTGTTTTCTTCCTCAAGCCTTTCAATGGTTTCTGCCAGGGCAACGTTAGAGATGTTCATCTCGTGCATGCTGTCGCGCAGCATGGCGATTTCAATGTTCTTTTCTTCAATTTCGCTGGTAAGGCTTGCCACCATGCTTTCAAACTCGGTAATTTTTACATTTGAGTTGCGCAACTGCCGGTTCAGTTCGGCCAGCCGCCTGCGGTTGTCTTCCATAAGGTTGCTAATCGCTTCAAGGTCAGACTCAATCTGCTTGCGCACATCCTGTCCCAGTTGATCCTGTCCGCGTGTTTCTTCCGTGATCAGGTTTTGCTTCACCTTAATCTCGGTAAGATTGTCGCGAATCTGGGCCATCGACTCAAAAAACGTATTGATGTTCTCTTCTTTTTCAAGTGTTTCCTGGCGGAGTTGCTCAAGTTCTGCGTTCAGTTCGGCAACCTCCTGCTGAAGTTGCTTCTCCTGCTGATTACAGGAAGCCAGCACAAAAACGGCCAGCACCAAGGCAAAAAATTTAAAATACTGCTTCATTTTAATTTTGTTTTAAAGGTTTTGGTCATATCTTATAAAACAATCGTGCCAGTGTATCCAAAAAT
>JAHYJD010000169.1 GCA_019429365.1 Bacteroidales bacterium
TGACAGTAGAAATGGGTGGTTGCAAATTACTTCCGCGATCTGGATTGTCAGAAACAACATGGGCTGTTGTTGAAAATTCATCAGATGACATTTCTCGCCGCTTTTTTTATATAAAAACAGATAACGCGCACTTTGAGGTGTTAATTAATAATGAAAATGAAGCCACAGGGGGTGGAAATTAATAACGAAAACGAGACCACCGAGTTAGACTCTGATTAAAAAAATCGGAGGGAAGGAGATGAGAACGGTGGAAGATTTTCTAAAAATACGCGAGGCATACTTTAAAGAAAAAAAGAGTATCAGGGCAATCAGCCGAAAGTATGGATACGGGCGGAATCTAGTCAGGAAAGCGATCGTGGAACCAGCACCGCTACCATACAAGAAAAGGGAAATCGGAACAGGCAAAGTACTGGGTCCATACGAGGATCGGATAAAGGCATTACTCTTAGAGAGTGAAGAGCTACCCAAAAAACAGCGTTTCACAGCCAACAACATATACAAACAGATCCAAAAAGAAGGATATCAGGGCAGTGCAGGCGGGGTACACAACTACATATCGCGGTACCGGAAAGAAACCAGGATCAAGCAAGCCTACCTACCACTGGCATTCGAACCCGGAGAGGATGCCCAGGTAGATTGGGGGGAAGCCGTAGTTGTCATCCAGGGGAAGCACCAAAAAGTACAGTTTTTTACCATGCGCCTGAACTATTCCAAGGTGCGTTTTGTGATGGCCTTCCCATTCCAGAAACAAGAAGCATTTCTTGAAGGGCATATTCAGGCCTTTCGTTTTCTAAAAGGAATTCCCAAACGGATCACCTACGATAACCTGAAAACAGCGGTGTTCCGGATACTGGAAGGACATAACAGGCAGGAACAGGAAGCCTTCCTGACCTTTCGAAGTTATTACCTGTTCGAGAGTTTCTACTGCAATCCGGGGGAAGGACATGAAAAAGGCGGGGTTGAAAATGATGTTGGCTATGCCCAGAGAAACTTCTTTTCACCCATTCCACAGGTAGAGAGTTTTGAAGAGCTCAACTTACACCTGCAGAAATGTTGCCAGGAAAATATGGAACGTTCTGTGTGGGGGAAGAAGGAGACGGTCAGCCAGTTATGGCAGATCGACAGGAAAAACATGTTACCCTTACCATCCAGGGATTATCCTGCATGCAAAACCAAACCGGTCAAAGTAAATCCCTATAGCCAGGTGGTGTACGAAACCAATCGTTATTCAGTGCCGGTACAGTTCAGCGGGAGACAGCTGGTGTTGCGCGCGTATTCCTTTTGGATAGAAGTATTGTACCTGGACAGGATCGTGGCGGTGCATCCGCGCTGTTTTGACCGCCAGCAAGAGATCTATGACCCCATCCACTATCTTCCCTTACTGAAACAAAGGCCAGGTGCTTTTCAATACACGGTACCGATCAAAAAATGGCGGAAGGAATGGCCAAAAGCTTACGAAGAATTCCTGATCCGTTTGCAGGATCAGGAGAATCCCCAGCAAGGGATCCGGGAGTTCATCTCCATTCTTCATTTACACCGTGACTACCCTGCTGAAATCCTGGAACAGGCTGTTTCTGCTGCCCTTCACCAGGGAATGCCAAACCTGAATGGGGTTTTGTACCAGGTGCGAAGACAGTTGGAGAGTACACCAGCTGCCAGGCAGATGGATCTGACTATGTTTCCCAAGCTGCAACACATGGAACCGCAAACCGTGGACTTACATGCCTATAACCGCCTACTAAGAGGGTAATCATGGAAAATAATCACTTGTTGGATACTTATTTACGTAGGTTACGATTACCCACTTTCGTGGACAACTACCAGTCCTTTTCGGCAGATGCCATCCAGAGCCAGATGAGTTATCCCCGTTACCTGTTAGCCTTGACCGAGTATGAAATACAAAACCGGGAGCAGAATGCCATCAGGCGGCTGGTCAAAAACGCGAGCTTTCCAACCCTTAAAGAACTGGCGGATTTCGACTTTTCCAGGATTCCAAGCCTCAACAAAGCACTCATTCTGGATTTGGCGGAAGGAGAGTTTATTCATCGAAAACGCTCTCTCATTTTTGTGGGAAACCCCGGGTTGGGAAAAACCCATTTGATGACGGCTCTGGCTTTACAAGCCTGCCGCAAAGGAAAGAAAGTGCGGTTCTGGACCGCTGCTGCCCTGGTGAATGAATTGATGGCAGCCCAGGATGAACACCGTCTCCACCGCTTTATCCGGGCTGCTTTGAAATTAGACCTGATTGTTCTCGATGAACTCGGTTTTATCCCTTTTACCCCCGTAGGTGCTCAGGCACTGTTTACCTTCTTTTCTGAGATGTATGAGCGGGTTGCTCTCGGCATCACCACCAATTTGCATTTCTCAGAGTGGGTTCAGGTTTTTGGAGAGGAACGATTGACTGCAGCACTGCTGGATCGCCTGACCCATCATGCTATTATCGTGGAGTTGAAAGGCGAATCTTACCGTTTCCGCCAGCGCTTGTCCCAAGATGGAGATCATCCTTTATGAGAACCTTTGCGTTTATCGCTTTTTGGACTTCCGGCAGGGCAGATAAAAACGGGCAGAACGGAATGTCCTGCCCTGCCATTCAGTCATCAGGTCAGCGCTCAGGTCGCTCGCCAGCGTGGCCCTATCCTCTGCCTGATTTTTCTAGAATACCATTTTTAAGCTGTTTTTGAAAGGATTATTGTATGAATTTTTTTCTGTTGTTTCCTGGCTCTTTGCCCAGGGTGGTACCATTTTCATTATTAATTATTTTGGTACAATTGCTCTAGGTGGGATCGTTTTCATTATTAAAGTGGTACCATTTTCATTATTAAAAAACACTCTAATGTCTCTAATTTCTCCCAGAAGCTTTGCTGCCGTTATAAAACCAATGCCCTTTATGGAAACCAAAAGCTTTTGGCGACGCAACAATTCTGCATCATTATCAATTAGATTTTTGATCTCTTTTTTTATTT
>JAHYJD010000170.1 GCA_019429365.1 Bacteroidales bacterium
TAAAGATGGCGCGGTGAAGGTCGACAAAAAAGATTAAAAACCGGCCTCGCGCAGAGCACGCAGAGGTCGCTGAGAGACCCGGTATTAGGAACTGGGGATTAGGTAGTGGGAAAATGAAGGGGAGGGGCAAATAAAAACATTGGCTGCAAAGGCGGTGAGCAGTGAGCAGTGAGCAGTGACGTTCACAAAGAGCAGCCTTCAAAGGAGTTTTGTTATGGCTACTGCAGAAGAAATCATTCGGGACATACAAACATTATCCACGGTTGATCGAGTCCGGGTTATTGACAATGTTATTCGTTCTACAATCAAACCTGATCCGGATATAGAAAAGATCTGGGTCCATGAATGTGAGGCTCGTTGGAACACTTTTGAGAAGAATGGCGAAATACCGATACCGTATGAAGAAGTCATGAAGAAATATCGTGATGTAGAATATGAAAACCCCCTGAATTCTGAATTCTAACTCCTGAATTCTGATTTTTGAGCCGCAGATACACGCAGAGAAAGCGCAGATAGAGACAAAGTCAAAATCTTGTTTGAGGGATTTTAAACCTATAACCTAAATGTTGAAACAGTTTAAAATCTTGAGTGAATGCTGTGAACCGGCTAGATAAATGAGATAAAGGAGTATGTATGCCAACCGTAAAAGAACGGATGAAAGAAGTCATTCAATCGCAACCTGATGATGCATCATATGAAGAAATTTTACGGGAATTAGTTTTTGAACGTATGGTCGATCGAGGTCTAGAAGATTTTCGTCAGGGTCGTGTTATGTCCGGAAGTGAGTTAGAGCAACGGATTCGGACATGGCAAAGGTAATCTGGACTGCCGAAGCTGAACGTTGGCTACGCGATATCCATGACTATATTGCCGAAGATAATCCACCAGCAGCCGACAATGTGATTGCCGGTATTATGAAGAGGGTAAATAATTTACCCGATTTTCCACAGGTTGGCTATTGTTATCGAATAGAGGCCGAGGGTGAAATCAGGATCCTCCTTTATGGTCATTACAGGATTGCCTATCTATGGATGCCTGGAAAGAATGTCGTGATTTTAGGTGTTTTTCACGGAGCCATCGATATCGAGCGGCACTTGCCATGATAAGCTTTTGAATTTGACCCTAACCGCGTACGGTTTAAAGGTTTTCACCGCGACAAAGGTTTTTTGTTTTTAGGGTTATAACCAAAGTCACTGGTTTGGTTGGTTTTATCTGCGGCCATCTGCGGCCATCTGCGTGTATCTGCGGCCAGCAATGGTTTTTTGTTTAAAAGCATTAGCCGCAGATGAACGCGGATAAACGCAGATGGGGTCAAAGGCAGAAATCAGCAATCGGTTTTCGACGCGGTAAAAAATCAAAGGCAAAGACGACGCGGCGAAGGTCCATGACAAAAAAACTGGCAATTGGAAATAGGTAGTAGGGAATAGTTTTGGTTGCAAAAAACCAGTATCTAGTACCCAGTCCCCGGTTTAATGAATTTGACTTTCACCGCGTACGGTTTAAAGGTTTTCACCGCGACAAAAAGATTTAAAGGGTTTTTCATGATTCTAACCAGAAATACTGGTTTGGGTTTCATCTGCGACCATCTGCGTCATCTGCGGCTAAAGATTGATAGTTCTGTCCGCTTTTGTCCGTGTGGGTCTGTGGCTAAAAGAAAGATCTAATGCAAATAAGAATCGCAACACAAACTGATACCCCAGCCTGGAACACCTACGTCCTTAACCACCCACACAGCAACCCCTATCTGCTGTCAGGGTGGAGCAGGGCGATCAGTAGCGCCTATGGGCACAAGCTCTATCAGCTCATGGCGACTGACACTGCCGGTAATACCACCGGTATCCTGCCCCTGGTTCATATCAAACACCCGATCTTCGGCAACACCCTGTTCTCCATGCCCTATGCCGATCTCGGTGGGGTGATCGCTGATGATGATCAAACCGCCACTGCGCTGATTGAGCAGGCAACCCAGATCGCCTCAGACAACAAGATCCCCGTCATTGAACTACGTCAGGGCAGTGAACTGAACCACAACACCGGCAGCTTTCACCAGAGCGCTGCCGGCGCCCACAAGGTGCGTATGGTGCTTGATCTACCCGAAACCGCTGATGCGTTAATGGCCGGCTTCAAAGCCAAACTGCGCAGCCAGATCCGCCGCCCGCAGAAAGACGGTCTGACAACGGTTAGCGGCGGCATGGAACTGCTGGATGATTTTTACCGCGTTTTTGCCGAGAACATGCGTGATCTGGGCTCGCCGGTCCACGCTAAAAAGTTCATAGCCGCTGTCATAAAAGAATTTGCTCATGAAGCGCGAATATTTCTCGTGCATAAAAACGATGAGGTCTACGCCGGCAGCATCACCCTGGGGTGCGGTAACACCCTCTATAACCCCTGGGCCTCATCCCTGCGGCGACACAGTGCCTCCAGCCCCAATATGCTGCTATACTGGGCCATGCTAGAGTACGCCTGTGATCATGGCTTTAAAACATTCGACTTTGGCCGTTCAACACCGGGGGAGGGCACCTTTAAATTTAAACAGCAGTGGGGAGCCGTTGAGGTGCCGCTGCATTGGCTGGCACTGACGCGCACACCGTCACTTGAACCGTCATCATCACAACAAAAATCCAAATTTGAAATGGCCATGCAACTCTGGCAAAAGCTGCCGGTCTCTTTGAGTAAAGTTATCGGCCCCCCATTGCGAAAGTACATTGGGTTATAAACTATGCGTATCGGCAGAATCCTACCACCAGCCGCATCACCCATCGGTTGGACCAATCTTGCCTTCGGTCTGCGTGGCCTGGTAAAAGGCAATAAGTCACGTGATGATTTTGCTGCTGATTTTGCTGCTGATTTAGCCTTGCATTACCATCAGCGCCATTGCTTTTTGGTCTCCTCCGGTAAAGCCGCCCTGACTCTGATCCTGAAAGCCCTGCACCAG
>JAHYJD010000051.1 GCA_019429365.1 Bacteroidales bacterium
AAATACCTATAATAGCTGCAATGGAAAGCAGGTATTTTGAAGCAATGACCAAACGGGCACCATCCCAAACCGATTGGTTATCGGATGATTTATCTTCGCTTTTTTTCTCGTTGCCTCTTCCTTCACGTCGATCCACAAAAATACTTATGGCAATAATCAACAACATAGGTATTACGCTGGATACCAGCAATGTACTACGTCCGGTGGTTTGCACAAGGGTGGTTACCATGGTAGCACCAAAAATTCCACCTAAAATCCCTCCCAGTCCAATAAATCCATAAGCACTTTTGGCCCGTTGCGAACTGAAAACATCGTTGGTAAAGGCCCAGAATAAGGTTACAAGCATGGTGTTGTACATATCACCAAAAATGTAAAAAGACCATATTACAAAGGGTGCATCCGGCATTGTTTCTACAAGAACGGAAAATACCACAAACATAAGGGCGAAAAAAGAAGCAATGGTAGTGATGAGCCATTGACGTGATAGTTTTTTGTAAAGCCATACAAAGGCCAGCACCATGACAAAGGCAAAAACCATGTTCAGTACCTTTCCCAATTGTTCCACTTCGGCCCCATAAAGCGACCAGGTGAACAGTTCCAGGGGGTTATCCTGGTAATGACTTACCAGTAAACCTCTTTTAAGGGGCTTAAGCACCCAAAAAACTGCTATGGTAAGAAAAAAGAACATTGCCAGTCCTATTACGCTGGGCCATTCTTTCTTTTTAATTCCACATGTAATGTTATAAAACGTACTTAAAACGTTTTTAAAAACGGATTTTTGGGTTTTTGCCATCGTTTGCAGATTTTTTTTGTAAAGGATTATATGTCATTGTCATTGGCAGCGTTTATTTGCTTTGCTAAGGGCATTTTACGATAATGCCAAACTACCTGTCAATCAATTCGGCCACTAAGCCTGTCCAGCCTGTTTGATGTGAAGCGCCGATTCCCCGGCCGGTATCACCATGAAAGTATTCGTAGAACAACACCAGGTCCTTAAAATACGGGTCTTCTCTGTATCGGTTGTTGCCACCGTGAACCGGTCGGTTTCCACTGGCATCTGGCAGAAAAATTGAAATCAAATTCTTTGAAATGTCCTGAGCTATTTGATCGAGGTTGACCAGGCGGTCGCAGTCAGACGGGCAAGCGAAGGTTTCAGAATTGCCATAGTATTTATATAACTCCAGAAGGGATTGAATTAAAAGGTAATTCATAGGCATCCAAACAGGGCCGCGCCAGTTGGAGTTGCCACCAAAAAGCGAGGTGGTGCTTTCGCCGGGTTCATATTGTAATCCATACTCGAAGCCATCAATATTTACCACATAAGGTTTCTCGTGCATCTTCGAAACACTGCGTATGCCATTAGGCGACAAAAATTCGTCGGGATCTAGCAATGCATGTAAAAGCTTTTCGAGCCGTTTACGTGGTGTGAGAGACAATAAAATATCTTTGCCTTCATGCAATTCTTCAATCACCAGGTAAGCATTGTTTGCGATGCGATAATTGCGAAACCATTTGAGCCGCTGCATAAAATCAGGAACGTTCTTCAACCTTTCCTGGTCCAAAACTAAGGTAGCGAAAAAAGATGAAAGGCCCACCAGCGAGCGCACTTTCAACGGAATAAACGCCCCGTCGGGTTTTGCCAGGATGTCGTAAAAGAAACCTTCGGCTTCGTCCCAGGCACCGGTCCAGTCTTCTCCCATTCGATTGAGCGATTCAGCAATGTATACAAAATGCTCAAAAAACTTCGTCGCCACGTCTTCATAGGTGTGGTCTGTCTGTGCTATTTCCAGCGCCATGTCGAGCATATTCAGGCAATACATGGCCATCCAGCTTGTGCCATCGGCCTGCTCAAGATGGCCTCCACCCGGGATAAATGAACTACGGTCGAATACCCCGATGTTGTCGAGCCCAAGGAAACCGCCTTCAAACACGTTGTTGTTGTTGTGATCCTTGCGGTTCACCCACCAGGTAAAGTTGATGAGTAGTTTCTGAAATGTTCTCTTCAGAAAATCCACATCGCCGATGCCTGTATTTTTCATTTCTATCCGGTAAACCTGTAAGCAGGCCCATGCATGCACAGGGGGATTGACATCGCTGAACGACCATTCGTAGGCTGGTATTTGTCCGTTGGGTCGCATATACCATTCACGCAGAAAAAGAATGAGCTGATTTTTCGCAAATTCTGGGTCTACCATGGCTAACGGGATGCAATGAAAAGCAAGATCCCAGGCCGCATACCACGGATATTCCCATTTGTCGGGCATCGAAATGATGTCTTCGTTATTCAGGCTTATCCAGTCGTGGTTACGTCCCATTTTCCGGCCTGGCGGAGGAGGCATTTGCCCCGGGTCGCCATTCAGCCAGCGCGGAACATCGATATTGTAATACTGTTTACTCCACAACATGCCGGCAAATGCCTGACGCTGGATGTTTTTCAGTTCCAGGTCTTCAACACATAATTCATTGTAAAAAGCATCCGCTTCCAATTGTTTTTCAGCGAATAGCCGTTCAAAATCCCCAATCAGTGGACTCTCCTTGATTTTTGATTTTGACAACCGCAACCTGATTTCGTGGTTTCCGCCCCCGGCAATCCGTAATTCGTATATCGGGGAACATTTCGTACCTTCAGTTTTGCCTTCAAACAAATCGAAATCACGATTTACCACGGCATCATTAATGGCATCCTTCACAAAGGGATGCGTATTAGGTATTCCAAGTATCTTTTCAGCATTTGTTTCGTTTTCGGTGAAAAGCGTCATTAGACTTTGATCAAAATAAAAATAATATTCGCCCATTGTTGGGTGAATGGCTTTCACATATTTTGCACCGTTCTCATCAGTCAGTTCCAGGCGTGGTTTATCTTCCATGAGTCCGAAACTCCATAAATTACGGAACCAAAGTGTTGGCAAAACCGTAAGAGATGCCTCTTCTTCAGCACGGTTATGAATGGTGATTTTAATTAAAATATCTTCATTCTGGGCCTTTGCATACTCGGTAAATACATCGAAATAACGGTTTTCGTTGAAAATACCGGTATCCATCAATTCATATTCACCTTCATTTTTCGAGCGATTTTTATTTGCCGAGACCAACTCTTCATAGGGATAGGCTGCCTGTGGATATTTGTACAGGTGCTTCATATATGAATGCGTCGGCGTGGAATCCAGGTAATAGTACAATTCCTTTACATCTTCGCCATGGTTGCCCTCTGTGCCGGTAAGACCAAACAATCGTTCCTTCAAAATAGGATCTTTGCCATTCCATAAGGCCACCGAAAAGCAGAGGTTGGAAAATTCGTCGCTGATGCCGGCTATACCCTCTTCGCCCCAGCGGTAAACGCGGCTTCTGGCATGGTCGTGTGGGAAGAAATCCCAGGCGCTGCCATCGGGGCTGTAATCTTCACGTACAGTTCCCCATTGGCGTTCACTAAGGTAAGGGCCCCATTTGAGCCAGTTTTTTTTCCCGGAATAATGTTCATTCAGGCGGTTTTGTTCTGGGTTTTTTTTCATGTGTTTTTATTATTTGTTCTTTCGACTTTCGACCAGCGCATAATCATCCGCATGTGTGTCAAAACGATTGTAATGGGCAATGCTGTTTTATATGTCTTTTTTTAACCGTTTTCAGTAAACCCGGGATAAAGAGTCATCCCACCATCCACCACAATGGTTGTTCCGTGAATATAGTCAGCCTCATCAGAAGCCAGCCACACGGCCACCGCGCCAATATCGCTGGTTTGCCCAATTCTTTTGTAGGGAATGAGTTTGAGCAGCTTGTCGAGCGCTTCGGGAGTTTCCCAGGCATCGCGGTTGATGGGTGTTTGAATGGCACCCGGTGCAATGCTGTTTACGCGTATACCCTTTGGCCCAAGCTCCTGCGCCATTGATTTCATCAGTAACATTACGCCGCCTTTCGAGGCTGCATAGTTTACATGGCCTGCCCACGGAATAATTTCGTGTACCGAACTCATGCAGATAATTTTTCCGACAGCACATGAATAATCGGTTTTGCCGCGCCGCAAAAATTCCCTGACAGCCTCGCGCGAACATAAAAACTGTCCGGTGAGGTTTACGTCTAACACCAACTGCCACTGCGCCAGTGTCATATCCTGGAAAACAGCATCGCGCTGCAATCCGGCATTGTTTACCAAAATGTCAACTGTGCCAAAATGTTGTTTGGCAACACGGAACATTTCCTGCACCTGGTCTTCCTTGCTTACATCGGCCTTAACGGCAATTGCTTTTGCTTCGGAGTCGCTTTGTTCAATCTCGTGTGCTACTTCTTCGGCAGCAGCCGGGTCGGTTACGTAATTTACAACCACGTTGGCACAATCGCGCCCCATCGAGAGGGCAACTTCTTTTCCTATTCCGGAATTCGCACCGGTAACAATGCAGGTTTGTCCTGCCAGCCGGTGATTTGGATTTTGTCTCATTCTTTTTTATTTTATGTTTTTTATTCGTAAAAGAGCAAATATTTAATTATCGGGTTTTTTTAAGGTTTTTACTTATTTCAAGCAATTGGATTAAGGCGCTCACCGACCAGGCCTGATTGACTGTGCCTTTTCCATGTTCCGGATTTTCACCATCGAATATTTCTGCAATCCCGTGGATACAACCATCTTCATAAAAATGTTTTTGCAGCGCTTCAGTGGCAGCTTTCAGTTTTTCGGAAAATATTTCTTCGGTGGTTCCCACATATTTTAATGCCCTGAAATAGTCGGCTAACAGAAACGGCCAAACCGTACCCTGGTGGTAAGCCGTGTCGCGTTCCCAGGGATTGCCCTCGTAAACAGGCCTGAAATTAGGGTGTTCGGGCGAAAGGGTCCGCAACCCGTAAGGAGTAAAAAGGTATTTGTCAACCGTATCCAGAATGCTTTTCCCGGTTTCTTTATCTAATATCGGAAAAGAAAGGCTAAGCGCGTAAACCTGGTTTGGACGTAGGGTATCGTCTGCCGTTCCATCAGGACTAATCACATCGTTCAAATACCCTTTTTCATTCAAAAAGGAAGGCTTAAAATTCACTCTGAGTTTTTTTGCAGTTTCCACTATTTCCTGTCGAAAGGGATGGGTTTCTTGTTTGAATTCTTCAGAAAAGAAGAGATAAACCTGCATGGCATTGTACCAAAGTGACTGAATTTCGACCGGCATTCCCTGTCGGGGTGTTACCACAAAATCGCCAATGCGGGCATCCATCCAGGTTAGTTGGCTGTTTTGGGCACCACCTGTTAAAAATCCACTACCGGCCACGCGAATGTTAAACTTTGTACCGATAAAGTGCCACCTGAGAATTTCTTCGAGATAATGAAGGTTTTCTTTTATAAATTCTTCATCGCCAAATTTCTGGTAATACTTGTAAAGGGTGTCGAACAGCCATAGCGTGGCATCGATGGTATTGTATTCGGGCTGGTCTCTTTCGTTGTCTGGAAATCGGTTGGGCAACATTCCCTGGTCAATGCTCTTAAAAAAAGTGCCCAGTATTGATTTACTGATTTCCTGTTTCCCCATTGAAATGCCAAGTCCCTGAAGTGCAATCATCGTGTCGCGGCCCCAATCGGTAAACCAATGGTATCCAGCAATAATGGAATAACTTTGGGTTGTTTCGCGCCAAACCACAAACTGGTCAGCTACCTGGGCCAAATCGGCCAAGAACTGATTTTTATTGTTTTTAGGTTTTAGGGATTTTAGCCTTTTCAGCTCTTTTTGTTTCAATGTTTCCGGATTTATGTCTAATATTTCCTGTCCGGTGGAAAACATCAAGAATACTTTTTGGCCTGGTAATAAATCGACCTCAATGAATCCGATTGAAAAAGTGTCTTCGTGATAATCCTGTCCTCGTTCCTGCTCCCGGGGATATTCATGGTTTTTGTGCCAAAAATAGTTTCCGTTAAATTTTCCGACTGAATACTTCATGAAGAGGGGTTCAGAATGGTCGCAAGAATAAATTTTCAGGGTATTTTGAGATAAATCGAAATAATGGCAAAAGCTGTCATCCTCCTTATACAAACTGTGGTAGTCGCGATACAGGAACATGGGAGTGAGTTGTAATTTTGCTTTTTCTGTCCCTACGTTTTCATATTCAACCACCGTGGTATTCGAACCATGAACCATAAAAACAGTTTTAGAGATGCGATGGTCCGATTGGTAAAAAACTGTTCGCGGAAGCGGGTTAAGTTCAAAACTTTCAATGGTTTTATATCCTTCGGGGTGAATTACGCCGGGATAAAAGTTAGAGCCCAGTTCAAAATTCCCATCTTCGCTAACAAGGGTTTCTTCTACTTTCGAAACCATTACTTTGCGTTCGACTGGCGCATTGAGTGCGGCCACCAACAACCCGTGGTAGCGGCGCGTGTTTGCACCCGAAACCGTGGACGACGCATAACCACCAATACCGTTGGCAACCAACCACTCATTTTCCAAGGCATTCATTTTTTATATTTTTTTGATTGTTTTTTGTTATTAGTCTTCATTAAATGCAAAACTGACAATCCAAGGCATTTTTTTCCCTGATAGAATATTCCAATAATAAAAAAATCTTTAACAGAAAATAATAGGTCAACCGAGTTGGCTGATGGGGAGTGATCACAAACAGGCGTTAAGCCAGGCCTCATTGCCACGCTATCCCGTTTCACAATAAAAAGCCAGATGTTTTTCAGGCCCTACGTTTTTTTCGGCCCACATGGCAACAATTAAAGACTCGTCTCTCCGATATCTTCAGGACTTTTTGGTTCAATTTGATTTAACCAATCAGGTTTGAACGGATCCTCTCTAAAAGAGTAAAAATATAATCAGACTCCTCTTCACTAAAATTATGTAAAGCTTCAGCAATTGTTTCGGCTGCCAAAGGCTCAAGACGGAGGTAAAACCCCCGTCCCAAATCAGTCAGTGAAACCTGATTTACACGTCTGTCAGAATCAGTAACAAGTCTGATTAGC
Source organism: Bacteroidales bacterium (assembly GCA_019429365.1). Classification (GTDB taxonomy): domain Bacteria; phylum Bacteroidota; class Bacteroidia; order Bacteroidales; family UBA7960; genus UBA7960. The sequence continues at coordinate 6,929 of JAHYJD010000051.1, forward strand.
AGTCCCCGGTTCTCTAACCGAGTAATGGTTCTTGTAACGCTTACCTTATCCATGTAAAGTGTAAGACCAATTTCTTTTTGTGTTTGCGCCCCCCTGTGAAACAACAAAGATAATATGGTCCACTGCTCTGCATTGACTGACAAACCCTTTCCACGGCATTTCTGAACGAAGCGCTGACCCAGTGCGCGAGTAATTTGCTGGGTTACCTTACCCAAAGACCTGTCGAATTGATAATGCATCTCATTCTTCATATTCAAAATAACAATATTTTTATTTTCCTCAACTAAATTACATATTGTCCCTTAATTCATGATGATCATTTTGAGATAATTCTATTCTTGGGCTATATTAGTTTAGATAAGCCACTTGTGCATAACAATTGTCAAACAACCATGCCAAATATTTAAACAATTTTAGTTTCATTTGAAACTAAAAACATATATTTGTCCGTGAATAAAAAACCTATGTCATGAAGAAAAAAGACAAGGGCATTGATCGTCGCAATTTTATAAAACTGGCAGGCATGGCCAGCGGCGGCTTATTACTTGGAGGCGCAGCAGGAGCGGGTTTTTCAGCCGGAAGCAGCAAAGATAGCTACACCGGTTGGGGAAGAACAGCTTACGGCAAAGATCAGTTTTTTAACCGCAAGTCATTCGAGGTTGATCATCCAACCTATGAGCAGATTGGGATAACCAGACGCATAGAATATGTTGAAGACCTTTTCAAACGCAATGGCGAAATGCGGCGGTTAATGTTTGCCGGTGCCGGGCAGGCTCCTCAATGGCGTTTTGAACAAGGTATAGAATCGCTGCCGGAGCCATTGAAAAGTTATTATGAGGCCCATCCTGGAGCACTTGAAGAATTTGAAAAGTCGCTTTTGATGGCTCGCAAACAGCGTGAGGATTGGCCGAAATACAGAAACAAGTATTTGCTTGCTGATGCCTATTCTAATGCCCATGCCAGTCCGATTATGGGACAGGGCGCTTTTCCGCCGGCACCACAAGGCCCTCCTGAAGAGTCAGACTTCAGAGGTGTAAAAACAGCGGTTTTGAAACTAAAATCACCGGAGCATGGATCCAAACTGATAAAAATGATCACCCATACGTTTGGAGCTTCATTGGTAGGTATTGCAGCTGTGAAATCCGACTGGGTGTACCAGGGTTTTTTGCGGGGCGTTGGCAAAACTGATTTTGAAGTTCCTGTGCACTGGAAAAATGCTATCGTGTTTGCAGTCCCACATGAGTGGGATTCCATGTATGCCAATCCTACTTATGGAAATTCATATGATGCATACTCCCGACTGCGTTTTATTGCGGGGAAGCTTGAAGTATTTGTAAAGGAAATTGGGTATGCCGCCCGGTCGCATGTACCTCCCACTTCCTACGAGATCGCTATGCCACCCCTTGCCATTGATGCAGGCCTTGGTGAGCAGGGACGGCACGGGGTTATCATCACTCCGGAGCTTGGGGCCAATACGCGCCTGGCTGCCATTACCACCAATATGCCCCTTGAGCCAGATAAACCCATTGATGTTGGAATAAAGAAGTTTTGTGACAAATGCAAGATTTGCGCGGAAGAATGTCCCAGCGGTGCCATTTCTTTTTCCGATAAACCTGAAACTGTTATCCGGGGTTACAAGCGCTGGAGCATTGATCAAGACAAATGCTATACGGTGTGGAACTCTGTGGCTACAAGCCACTCGAGAGGCTGCCGGGTTTGTATCGCAGTTTGCCCCTATTCCCGTAAAAACAACTGGCTCCATAACATTGCCAGGGAGGTCGACCCCCGCGATCCTACCGGGCTTGTTGCATCGGGGTTGCTGGCCATGCAGAAAAAGTTTTTTAAATATCCCGGCGGACAGGAATATCTTCCACCTCCTGATGGAAGCAATCAAACCTATCTGGATGCACCTGATTGGCTAAAGACCGAAGAATGGTTTGATTTGTAAATTACTTAATTGATTCAACACATGTATTTGTCAAAAACTTAAAAACCCATGTTTCCCTACTCAACGTTTTTGGGCCCCGTGTTCTGGATGGCAATGGGCGCTTTTGTGGTTATCTTTTTTATGGGATTGGCTGCCTTGCTAAAAGATCGCCAAATACCCATGAACTGGTGGAAGTGGTTACTTGTGGTGACATGGTGCATTATGTTATATATTGTTGTAGTTGGCGGATTTACTCTTTTCGGAGAGAATGAGACTCGTGCCGGTTTGTATTTTTTAGGTGTATTCGGAACCTTCATGGCTGTTGTGGGAGTAGCTCTGTATCGACTATTAACAAAATAACAGATGCATAAACCATCTAATTTTCGCAACTGGTCAATATTAATCGTTGTGGCGTTGATGATCATGGCAGCCATCATCCATGGCGCCAAGGTTTCTGAAGGTACCCAGCGACATTATCTGGAGGAAACATTTAATGCATCCAACTGTAACTTTAAACCAATCAATGCCAATAAATGGGAATTATCTGGGCTTGAACCAAACTGTACCGGGCATGTATATTTTGGAGAAGGTTATGGCTACAACGGACCGGTCAGGGTGATGTTTCATACAGATACCGTGGGTTTCATTCAATTTATCGTACCGGTTGATCATAATGAAACGCCATCCTACTTTAAAAAACTGGAGCAGCATGGATTCTTGAATCACATGATATCCACGCAAATCGCTCTTTACAAAGATGAAGAGCCTGTTGATATGGTTTCAGGCGCAACAATCTCAAGCAGAGCTATCCAACAAGCCATTCGGGATGGATATCTCAAAGGTGAACAACTGAGCACGCAATCAAAGCAAATCCAATTTGGCATGCTTGAGCTATGTATATTGGTATTGTTTCTGATGGGTATGCTGATTCACACCAAATATGGTCATTCACAGCGTAGGCTTTTACGTTGGTCATCGATGGTATTGTCTGTTATTGTTTTGGGTTTCGTTTTTAATGCGCATTTGCACTTGTCGCGCATCGCTGCTTTTTTGGCGGGTTACTTTCCTGATTTTTTTCTGTATCCGGCTGTCTATTTGCTTATCGGAGGCAGCTTGGTGATAGCCTTGCTGTCAGGCAAAAATGTATATTGTCATTCTGTTTGTCCGTTTGGATCGGCACAGGAGATTCTGGCTAAAATTGGCGGGGGCAAACCACGACGCCCCCCCTGGCACCGCACTTGGAAGTGGGTGCAATATGGCGGTGCACTCATTGTATTGCTATATGCTTTGTCAAACAGTAATCCGGGATTAGCACATTATGAGGTTTTCGGTGCGTTCTTCAGCCTTACTGGTAACCCTTTGCTGCTTGGCATAACAATACCTGTTGTTGTCATTTCGCTGTTCGTGAAACGTTTCTGGTGCCGGTTTATTTGTCCGATTGATGGCGTTTTTGCCTATATCAGGCTGTTCAGAAATACGATTATCCAGACATTTGCGCAATTGTTGAAATAGGATATGAAAATCTGTCAGGAAAGTAATTTCCTGCGATTATGTGGTTAAATATGCTTTGGCGGTTTAATTGCACAACACCTTAGGGATGTAATTCATTTTTTAGTGCACATGCCCTTGCATTTCCCTTGGCTCTTCCCTTTGTCCTGTTGCAACGCCTTCGCGCAGGGTTTCACGTACCTCTCCGCAGCTGAGCATCATACTGCCGAAGTAGGGGTTTTTGATTTGCTCAAATTCGCTGAGCCAAAAGGCCCCGCGGTCATTATCGTACATGGGGCAGAAGGCCACGTACCAGGTTTGCCCAATAGCACCCAGGGTGCGGGCAGTTTCAATAAATGCTTCTGAAAGGGGCTCGAAATGAACCCGCATTTTTTCCTTGTCTGAAGCATTTACAAGCTTCTCTACACTACCTTCAATGTCTTCATACCGGTCCATCCAGAACATGTGGTGCTCTCCATCTAGAGAGTGCTGCCCTATAGTAGCCAGGTGATCTTTCAGCTCCTGGCCATGTTCCCGGGCTTTTTCGGTTTCATCATCGGCAAGGGCATTTTTCAAGTTGAAATATATGTGGAAGAGTTTTTCCAGCTTGCTTTTAAATGGTTCTGGGATGGCAGCCTTTTCAGGTGGTGCCATCATACTGTAATGGCCGCGCAGCTGAGCTGCTGCGTCGATGGCAAACACGCCGTTCACCGCAATTTCTTCTCCTTCAGATAAGCCGGAAAGCACCGTGTAGCCTTCTGCTGTTCTTGGCCCGGTTTCAACCTCCCTGAATTCAAAGGTAAATCCATGGTCCTGCGATTTTTTTACATATACCACTGAGCGTTTGCCCGTCCACAATACCGCTGTTTCAGGAACCACCAATTGGTGCTGTCCTGTGCCGGTAAGCCTGGCATTGACCAGCATGCCGGGTTTCAGCAGATTTCCGGGATTGGACACCGTGAGTCGTACCCTGGCCGTCCGGGTTTGGGGGTTGATAAAAGGATCTACAAACTCTACCTGGCCGCGTAGTTCCGTTTCTGGGCGGGCAGGAAGCTCAATAACAGCCTGCTGCCCCCTTTTGATCTGACCGATCTGGTTCTCATAGGCATCCAGTTCAACCCACACGATTCCAAGGCCTGCAATGGCAAAAAGTGTTTGCCCGGTGTTAACATAGTCGCCTTCCGAAACGGCCCGTTGGGTAAGGTAACCAGAGCGGGTAGCAAAAATGTCGGTGGTGGAAGATGCTTGACCACTTTCTTCTATCCGATTGATTTGCGCCTCGGTAAGGTTAAACAGTTTGAGTCTTTCCCGCGCTGCATTGTAAAGGCGTGGTTGACTTTCTTTTGTTGAAGCGGCCTGTATGAGCTCCTGCTGGGCCTGCATCAATTCAGGTGAATACAAAGTGGCCAGTCTTTCTCCCTGGTTGATAAACCTGCCGGTATAATCGGCATACAGTCGCTCAATCCGCCCAGGAAAATGGGCTGTAAGCATACGTTCTTCCCTTTCGTTTACGGCCACTTTCCCGGTAAGCCTAAGGGAGGTGCCGGCATGCAGTGCCTGTACTTTCTGGGTGCGCACGTTGGCCCAGGTGCTGTGGCTTTCGCGCATGGTGAACAGGAAGGGGTCGTCATCCTGATGGTCGTCAGCATCAGAAACCGGGATAAGATCCATGCCGCATATGGGGCAGTCGCCCGGTTCATCCTGCCGCACCTGGGGGTGCATGGAGCAGGTGTATTCTATATTGCCGTTTTGATCGGATTGTTCATGCCCGTGCGTTTCGTCGTGGGAGCGGCTTCCGCCGAAAAACAGCCATCCCAGCAGCAATCCTGCCAGGATAAGGAGGAGGTAAAGGCCGTAGGTTTTAATTTTTTGTTTTTCCATAATGATATTTATTGTGGGGCAAAAGCCCAGGAATTTTATTGGTTGTTAGTCCAACTGCAAAAGCAGGCGGCCAGCTTACTCAAAAATATTTTGGGCCAGCAGCATGTCCATTTCTGCCCGTGTCAGGTGCATGTTGACCAGGTTTTCCAGTATTCGCCACTCAAGTTCAAGGAGTTGGTCCTGAATGCGCAGCAGTTCATCAAAGCCTTCATCGCCCGATGCATAAGCGGTAGTGACCAGCTCCCATGTTTTTTGGGTGATATCGATCTGTTGTTCGAAAAAACGGCGGTCGCGTTGCAGGTTGTTCAGTTTTGCCAGGAGCTGGGTCCATTGGGTTTGCAACATGTTGACCCGGTTATCCTGCCGAAATTGCGCTGCCTCGGCAAGCAATTGGCTCTGTTGTTGTGTGGCCTGATTTTTCCTTCCAAAGATGGGCAGGCTCACCGATACCATGGGCATAAGCATGTGTCCGCCGTCCATTTGTCCCATGGCGGCTTCACCCGGGGCAAGGTACGAATACTGCAACCCCACCCCCAGCATAGGGCGTGTTTTAAGCCGGCTGACTTCCTGCTGAATTGCGGCTGCTTCTGCTGCCGCCTGAGTACTGTTGAATTGTGGGTTGGCAGCGAAGGATTCGGCACTGGGTTGTGTGTCAAAATTTCCGGGAGCAAGAACCGTAAGGGTGTCGGGTGTTTCAATTACTTCATCTGGCACTTTTCCCACTAGGATATTGAAACTTTCAACCAAAGCCCTGTGCTCTTCACCGATCTTTTCTTCGCGGTTTTCCAGTGCGGCAAGCTGGATTTCCAGCCGGTAAATGTCGAGGGTTAGTCCGGAGCGCTGCTGCCCGCCTTCGTAGCGGGTGTAAATGATGTCTTCACGGGCTTTGAGAATTTGTTTATTCCGTTCAAGGATGTTCAACGCTTGTTCCTTTCGGTAGATTTCAAGCCAAAGCCGGGTCATTTCCATAAACAGACGGTTGCGCTCATCGCGGAACTGGTGGTACTGGCTTTCAGCCATTTTTTCTGATGCACTTTTTTGTTTTCCCAGGGTGCCCGGCCATGGAAACATCTGCATCACGCCCACATCAAACCATTGATTGCCCATGAAACGTTCCATGGGTGGGGTAAAGAAACCGGCCGACAAGGTGGGGTCGGGCAGGGCGCCCGTTATAACCACCTGCTGATGAGCGGCTTCCCATGCTTTGTGCTGGGCCTGCAGGCCGGGATTGTTTTCCAGGGCTTGCTGCAGGTATTGCTCGGGGTAGGTTTGGGCATGGGCTGAAAAAACCACCCAAGTCAATACTGCGGCAACCATTGCGATTTTAGAAAATGGATGAACTATGCTGTTCATTGTTTTATCTGTTTTAAGTTGCCCTTTCAGGGCGAATGTTTACGTTTGCTTCTTCTTTCCCAAGGCGTTGCCCTTGGGCAAAAATGAGCTGCCCAATAGGTAATTCAACAGCAGGAATTCTTTTGCTGAACGGATGGGCATTTCACGGTTCCATAGCTGCAATACACGCAGCAGTCTCCCTGCCTGGGTTTAACCACGGTTTTACAGTTTTCACATTCATAGAAAAACTGGCAGGCGTCGGTGGGCATGTCTTCTTCTTTCTGATGCCCGCATTGGGGGCAGGTGATCGTGGATTGCAGTATGGGTTTCATTTTATTGACGATTTTGATTAGCTGCCCTGAAAGGGCAATACAAACTTTTTAATCATTATCCTTACTTTGTTCATTATCCTCGTTTTTTAACAAATACTCATTCCAGGCCGTAAACAGCACCGGCACCAGGAACAGGGTAATGAGCGCAATGGTCATACCGCCAAAGGCAGGGATGGCCATGGGTATCATGATGTCGGCTCCGCGTCCGGAAGAGGTGAGAATGGGCAACAGGGCCAGCAAGGTGGTGGCGGTGGTCATCAGGGCGGGTCGTACCCTTTTCTGCCCGGCTTCCATCACCACCTGGTGCAGCTCTTCGCGGGTTTCGGGTTTGTGCTTTTTGAAGCTGCCCTGAAGATAGGTAGCAATAAGCACCCCATCGTCGGTGGCAATACCGAAAAGGGCAATGAACCCCACCCATACGGCCACACTCAGGTTTACCACATCCATTTGGAACAAATCACGCATATTCACTCCGAAGGCACTAAAGTTCAGGAACCATCCTTGCCCGTATAGCCACAGCATCATAAAACCGCCGGAAAAGGCCAGGGCAATGGCCGAAAATATCATTAGCGAAGTAGCCACCGACCGGAACTGGAAATATAGGATCAGAAAAATCACGATCATAGAAAGCGGGATAACCAGCATCAGCCTGCGTTCGGCACGCATCTGGTTTTCGTAATTGCCCGAGAAGTAAAAATTTATTCCTTGGGGTACTACCAATTCACCGCTGGCTATTTTTTCGTCAATCATATCAGTGGCCTGCTGAATCACCGAAAGTTCGGCATGGCCTGGTTCCTTGTCGAAGGTGATGTAGGCCACCAGAAAGGTGTCTTCCCCGCGTATCATACCTGGTCCCTGGCGGAATTCCACTGTGGACACTTCCGCCAGGGGAAGCTGGTATCCGGCAGGAGATTTAATCCAGACTTCGCTGAGGGCATCAGGGTTATCTCTGAACTCCCGCGCATATCGCGCCCTGATGTTGTAGCGTTCTCGCCCTTCCACGGTGGTGGTCATGGGCATGCCGCCAAGGGCAACTTCCACTACCATTTGGAACTCCTCAATGGTGATGCCGTGGCGCGCCAGGGCTTGCCGGTCGGGACGTATCTCAAGGTAGGGCTTGCCCACCACCCGGTCGGCAAACACGGTGGAGCTGCGAATGAAAGGCACTTGCTGCAACACCCTTTCCATCTGCATGGCAAAATCTTCAATGGCCTGCAGGTCAGGGCCGAAAACTTTCAATCCCATGGGCGCCCGCATACCGGTTTGCAACATTACCAGGCGGGTTTCGATGGGCTGCAGTTTGGGTGCGGAGGTTAAACCCGGGAAGCGGCTGGCACGGGTAATTTCGTCCCAGATATCGTCGGGGCTTTCAATATGGTCGCGCCACTGGCGGTAATAACGTCCGCGGGGATGGGGTATAAGCTCGCCGTCTTCATCTCGGACAAACTCCCCGTTGCTGTCTACTTTAAAGCGAATTTTGCGCCCGTCCATATCGGTCATGTATTCGCTTTTATAAATGATAACATTCTCGAACATGGTCATGGGGGCGGGGTCCAGCGGACTTTCGGCACGTCCGGCCTTTCCTACCACCATCTCCACTTCGGGGATGGCTTCCACGCGGCGGTCAAGTTCCTGCAATACTGTTAAATTGTATTCAATGCCGGTATGGGGCATGGTAGTGGGCATGAGCAGGAAACTGCCCTCATCCAGCGCCGGCATAAACTCCCGGCCCAGGCCGGGGAAGGCGTGGTACAGACCAGACCAAACAGTGGTATTTCGAATGTTTACGCCAATTTTGTCAAAACCATTGGCTGCAAATCCGAAGATGCTTCCAAAACCCATCCAGATATTCAGTCCCAGAATAAGCAGGAAAGCCGGGATAATCAGAAAAATCTTTTTGTGGGTAAGGCACCAGTTTAAAATGCGGGGGTAATAAAGGAGAAACGCCCTGAACAACCCCAGTACCAAGGCAATGACTATGACCAGGAACAGGATGTTGATAAACAGGCTGCGGTCCACCCCAATGGGTAGCCACTCACTGGCCAGTAAAATGAGCACCACAACCAGGGTAATGCCCATGTTAATAAGGTTTTTATGGGGTTTTACCCTTTCGGGGAAAAGATTTTGCAGCAGGCCCGAAACTCCCGACAGAATGATAAACAGACCGGCCCACCAAAGGATAAAAATGGCGATAAGTGTTCCTGCAACGATGGCCAAACCATTTATGGTAAATCGGCTGGCGCGTTTTTCATACAGGTTTTTCCACCTTTTCCATTCCCACTTACCCGAAAACTGGTAAGCCAACACAGGCATAAAGGAGATGGTGATGATAAGTGCCGAAACCAAAGCAAATGTTTTGGTAAATGCCAGGGGCGTAAACAAGCGTCCTTCGGCGGCCTGCATAGTAAATACGGGGAGAAAGCTTACGATGGTGGTGCTCACTGCGGTGAGAATGGCCGGGGCTACTTCGGCGGAAGCTTCGTAAATGATTTCAAGCCGGTTCTTCGCTTTATCGCTGGCTTCCTGCATGTGGCGCAGGATGTTTTCGTTCATGATGATCCCTAAGTCGACCATCGTACCAATAGAGATGGCAATCCCCGAAAGGGCCACAATGTTGGCATCCACCCCGAAATAGCGCATCATGATAAAACTCATTAGTACGGCGATGGGCAGCAGGGCCGAAATAAGCAGGGAGGTGCGCAGGTGGTAAACCATCACAATAATCACAATGATGGAAATAAGAATCTGCAGGATGATGGCATCGTTGAGGGTACCCAGGGTTTCGTAAATAAGCTGGGTGCGGTCGTAAAAGGGTACGATGGTAACCTGCGAAATGGTTCCATCGGGCAGTTCGCGCACAGGAAGCCCTGAACTGATTTCTTCAATTTTCTGCTTCACACGCTCAATCACCTGCAATGGATTATCGCCATAACGGGCTACCACCACGCCACCAACGGTTTCCACTCCACCTTTATCGAGGATGCCGGTCATGTTTCTTACGGCCGGACCAATGTTCACCCGGGCGATGTCCATGATGCGGACCGGTACGTTATCGTTTACGGCCACTACAGTATGTCGGATGTCGTCAATACTTTCCACGTAACCCAGCCCGCGCACCAGGTATTCGGCCATATTGAACTCGATGGTGTTGGCCGAGGTCTCGCGGTTGCTTTGCTGCAGGGCACGTGCCACCTGCATAATGGAAATGTTGAATGCCTTCATGGCATCGGGGTCCAGGTCCACCTGGTATTCTTTCACATGTCCGCCCACGCTGGCCACTTCCGACACGCCCTGCACGCTGTTGAGAGCCAGGCGCACATAATAATCCTGTATGGATCGCAGTTCGTGCAAATCCCAGCCACCAACCGGATTGCCCTTTTCATCCAACCCTTCCAGGGTGTACCAGAACACCTGCCCCAGGGCGGTGGCGTCAGGTCCCAGTTGCGGGGAAACATCGGCAGGAAGCAGGCCAGGGGGTAAGGAATTGAGCTTTTCCAGGATACGAGACCGGCTCCAGTAGTATTCCACATCTTCATCGAAAATGATGTAGATACTCGAAAAACCAAACATGGATGTGCTTCGTATGCTGGTGACGCCGGGTATACCCAGCAGGGCTGAGGTGAGGGGATAGGTGACCTGGTCTTCAATGTCCTGGGGCGAGCGGCCCATCCACTCGGTGAAGATGATCTGCTGGTTTTCGCCAATGTCGGGGATGGCATCCACGGGCACCGGGTCGCGGGGCAGAATGTCAATCTTCCAGTTGAAAGGTGCCACGGAAATGCCCCAGCCTATGAGGAAGATCATCAGCAGCCATGCCACCAGTCGGTTTTCAAGGAAAAAGCGTATGAGTTTGTTGAGCATGGGGTTATATGTTTTGAGCTGCCCTTTCAGGCCGCATTTTTACGATTGGTTTCATCTGCCCAAGGCGTTGCCGTTGGGATGAAATGAACTGCCCCTCCGGGGCGTTTAAGGGTAATTCTGTTTTATTATTTGTTCGTTATTGTTTTTTATTTGTTTTTCGGTTTTAATGAAAATCACTTTCTGTAATGGTTTATGAGTTTAATATCGGGCTGAAAGCCCAAATTTATTCAGCCCATGGCAATGCCTTGGGTTTAGTTCATTTGTCTTCTTAGCAATTGTGCATTAAAAGCAACCACAATGGTGCTTAAACTCATCAATACAGCACCTATGGCCGGGCTAAGCAATACACCCCAATGGTATAATACTCCGGCTGCCAATGGGATAGCCACTACATTGTAACCTGCTGCCCACCATAGATTTTGGATCATCTTGCGATAGGTTGCTCTTCCAAAAATAATCAGGCTTGCAATATCTTTGGGATTGGAATTTACCAGAATAATGTCGGCTGTTTCTGCAGCCACATCGGTTCCCGAACCTACCGCAATACCTACATCGGCCTGGGCCAATGCGGGAGCATCATTTACCCCATCGCCTGTCATGGCTACAAATTCACCCTTTTCCTGAAGCTCCTTAACCTTTTTAAGTTTATCGTGGGGCAATACATTGGCTAAAAAGTCGTCCATTTTCAGTTCCTCACTGACTTTTTTTGCCACTTTTTCGTTGTCGCCGGTGAGTAATAAATTTTTTATTCCGGCTTCTTTTAGTATTTGAATTGCGCCGAATGATTCTTCCCTTATCTGATCAGAAAAAGTAAAGTGCCCCGCAACTGATTCATTTATAAGGATATATACAACAGTGCCTGTAAAATCATCCTTTGTTTCAGCAATGTTAATGTTTTTTTCTTTAAAATAATTGGGTCCGACAACCTTTATATCCTTGCCTTCAACAATGCCTTCCAGTCCCTGCCCGGGCAGGTAATTGAATTTTTCTGATTTAGGAGTTTGGATTTTTAATTCTTTTGCTTTGCGCATCAACCCTGCTGCTATATAATGCTCCGAATGTTGTTCGATGCCAGCTGCCAGTCTGAGAAGTTCATTTTCTTCATATTGTTTGTCTAAGACAACCACCTCCTGCAGTTCGTGCGATCCTTTTGTGAGTGTGCCTGTTTTGTCAAAGATGATCGTAGTAATCAGGCGGGCATTTTCAAAGGCTGTTCTGTTTCGAATAAGAAAGCCTTTTTGAGCTGAAACTGAAGTAGAAATGGCTACCACTAAAGGTACTGCTAACCCCAGCGCATGGGGGCATGAAATTACCATAACCGTTACCATTCTTTCTAATGCAAATACAAATGGAAACCCCAGTAACAACCATACAGTCAGGGTTATGGAGCCACCACCCAATGCAACAAATGTCAACACCTTTGCGGCGCGGTCAGCAAAGTTTTGGGTTTTGGATTTAATTTTTTGGGCATCTTCAACCAGTTTTACCACTTTACTCAGGTAGCTGTCCTTGCCTGTACTTACCACTTTTATGGTAAGGGACCCATTCCCATTTATGGCTCCACCTATCACATCCGCATCTTTTGTTTTCTTTACCGGCTTGCTTTCTCCGGTAAGCATGCTTTCATCAACATAGCTTTCGCCATCGATAATTATGCCGTCCACCGGTACCTTTTCGCCCGGTTTCACCATCACAATATCATCCTTCTTAAGCTCACTAACTTTTACATCCTCAGTTGTATCATTTTTGAGAAGATGGGCCGTGGAAGGCATCATTTTTACAAGCAACTCAAGGGACCGGGAAGCACCCATTACCGATTTCATTTCAAAATAATGCCCAATAAGCATGATGTCTATCAAAGTGGCCATTTCCCAGTAAAAGTCCATCCCCTCCAATCCAAAAGTTATGGCAACGCTATAAGCCCAGGCAACGGTAATTGCCACACCAATTAACGTCATCATGCCGATGGCCTTGTCTTTTACTTCATCATACAAGCCTTTTAAAAATGGAAAACCACCATATGCAAAGATGAACGTTGACAGGATGGCCAGAACATATTTATCGCCTGTAAAAGCAAGCTCAAACCCAAGCCAATCCTGGATCATTTGTGATAAAGCCAGTACTGGAACGGTAACTATGGTGCTGATTATAAATCGTTTCCAGAAATCTGCCACATTGTGCCCGGCATGTTTGTCATGTCCGCTTTCACCATGTCCGGCATGATCATCATGATCAGGATTTTTGTGGCCCTGATGATTGGTATGATCTTCATGGGGTTGATGATCATGTTCTTTATCATGACCCGGAGTGTCATTAAGATTATCTTCTTTCTTCTGATAGTTCTGATGTTTTTTGTGATTTTTCATCATTATACGATTTCAGGAGATTTTATTGTCCAGATCCAGATAGGCTAAAACACAAGCATTACCACTGCCATGATTACCATCAGCAGGTCTTCCACCAGGGTAACATTACCCAGTGGGAGTTTAAAAACGGTACCCAGACAGGCACATTGCACCTGATTGGGCGAAAGCATATTCCTGATCACGCCAATACTGCTGAAGCCCATAATGGCAATGGTTGCCACATGGGTTGCCGGCAGGTTGATGGCAGTGAGGTAGAGAACACCCAGCCCCAGCTCAAGGAAAGGATACACATAACCGTAGCCTTTCCATTGCTTAGCCAGTAAGTCGTACATGGCATAGGAGCGGGCAAAACCTTTCAGGTCGAGAAACTTAAAGAACGAGAACACAATGAAGAAGCCCGCCATAAAGTAGCGCATCCAGTGTTGCCAGGAGAAAGTTCCTTCCTGGTAAGATGCCAGTGCTGCCACGCCTGAAACAAAAAGGAAAATGAGCACCAGGGGTTTGTAAGTTTCCCAAATGGATGTCGTTTCCTCTTCAGCTAAGGTCGGTGCAGGGGTTGGTTTTTCTTCGGGTGAAGCAGTATTATCAGCAACTTCGGTTATACGGTATTCGCCGGTGTCGGCAAGGAGCTTATCCAGCTGTTTGCGATCAGGCTTGCGTTCGGCCTGCACTTTTGCCGTACCCTCCTGGTGGCTCACTTCCACCGAAAGCACATCCGGATTTTTTAGGAATGCGCTTTTTACTTTGGCAGCGCATCCCCCGCAGGTCATGCCAGTAATGGTGTAGGTGATGTTCATAGCAAAACAAATTAAGATTTGGTTTCACGCCAAGTTCACAAAGGGGGCGCAAAGGACGCAAAGGCTTTCGGGCACTTTGCGTTTACCTTTGCGTTCCTTATTTATTGCAGCAGCTATTGCGGCTTTTCATAAGTTGCCCGGGTTATTTGTTTGAAGGGCGCTCATAATGGCAGCATGCGGGAAGGCCATTATATACTTTATCTTTGGCGCGAACTTTATCTGTGTCGTGACCTGCTTCGGCAATTTTTTTGTGCACATCATCCAGGCTCACTTTTTCTGTATCGTATTCGATGGTGAGCATTTTTGTTTCCCGGTTCCAGTCGGCAGTTGTCACCCCATCAACACTTTTGGCAGCATTTTCAATGCGCGTTTCACACATGCCGCAGGCGCCATACACTTTGAATTCGGCTTTATGATCGTTACTGAATCCCAGCAGGGGAATCAGAATTGTGGCTAAAAAAAGAAAGGTTTTCATAATAGAAAAATTTAAGGTTTAACAATACAATGTTTAAAACTTAAAATTACATCCCGAAAAGGGGTTTTCTTTTACACTATGCCGGGAAAAAACTGTAAAATTTACAGTTTATCAAGGGCAGTGCGGTTTTTGTTGAGCAGTTGGCGAAACTGCCCCGGGGTCATTCCGGTAACTTTTTTAAACTGATTGGTAAGGTAAGCCGCACTGCTGTATCCCATACGGTATGAAATTTCTGAAAGGGTCAGCTCATCGTAAAACAGCAGTTCTTTTACCTTTTCTACCTTTTGCCTGATGATGTATTGCTCAATGGTGATGCCTTCAACGGCCGAAAACAGGTTGCTGATGTAGTTGTATTCGTATTGCAGTTCATCTGCAATGATTTCCGACCAGTTGTTGCGCAGTTCGCCATCGCTATGGTGAATTTTTTCAATCACCATGGTTTTTACCCGCTCAATCAGCCTGCTTTTTTTATCGTCAATGATATCGAACCCAAGGTTGCGTAAAGCCGATTTCAGCTTCTCCATGACCTGGGCTCCGGGCTCTGCTTCCTGGAACTTCATCTGCCCAAGGCTGATATCCGCATGGCGAATGCCCAGCTTTTCTGCTTCGTTTTTCACTGCAAGTACGCAGCGCTGGCATACCATGTTTTTTATGAAAAGCTGCATTTCACTTAGGTTATATTTATTAAACAACAATGAAAAATATATCTTTGTTCAGATAAGAGCTTGTCAGCCAGTTTGATATTGGCATTTTAGCCGTCCTTCAAGCCGCCAGAATAAAATCCTTGCCTTCAACAAAACCCAGTGCGGAGAAATGCTCGCGTATGGCTTGCCCCACGCCGCGACGGGCAATGAAGTTGATCAGGAACCAGGGTTGGGGTTGGGTGATTTCGGGTATGCGAATGAAGTTGACCTGGCGGTTGGGGCGTT
>JAHYJD010000052.1 GCA_019429365.1 Bacteroidales bacterium
AAAATTTTCAAGGTAAGCAGAGTTCGTCAGGTGTGCCGGCAGTTCAAGGCTTATGGCTTGGGGTTCGCGGCTTTTATTGAACACCACCAGTGCGTGTTGTCCGAAATAAGAGCGGGCGTATGCATAGGCCGTTTCGCTGGCCAGCAAGGTACGGAAGTCGCCAAAAACAAAGGCCAGGTGGTTGTTTCTCAAGCTGGTGAGTTTTGCTGTTGTTTCTTTCAGTTCTTTTTCCCTGGCGGTCAGGTTTTCGAATTTCATTGGGCGGCGGCTGTCGGGGTCGCCGGCGCCGGGAATTCCGATTTCATCGCCATAATAAATGACGGGAATTCCGGGGATGGTCATGATAAAAGCGGTGAGCGAAGCCAGCTTGTCGTACCCAACATCATCGCCCACGCCCACGTTGCGGCTCCAGCCTGCCTCAATATGGTCTTCGTCGAAGCGCAGGCCACCCCCGGCCAGCGAGATAAAGCGGGCCATGTCGTGGTTTCCGGTAATGTTGCCCATCATATTTATAAATCCGTACTGGTTAAAGGTCTGGTGTATGGAAAAATCGAGCATGCTGAAGGGCACCTCGTCGATGGCAAAGGCCGAGCGCGCATCGAAATACAGGTTGAAGTCGAACTGCCCATCGAGCAGGCCGCTGCCTACAT
This sequence comes from Bacteroidales bacterium, assembly GCA_019429365.1. Taxonomy (GTDB): domain Bacteria; phylum Bacteroidota; class Bacteroidia; order Bacteroidales; family UBA7960; genus UBA7960. The sequence continues at coordinate 651 of JAHYJD010000052.1, forward strand.
AGCTGCCGATCAGTTCACGGTTGCCAAAGGTTTCGCCGATCTGGAAAAGGCGGTTGCCTTCCGGCACCATATGCTCTTCTTTCAGTTTTTGGGTAAGGGCCCGCCAGAACTCAAGCGGAATGTGCTTGGTGGCATCGTGCCTGAAGCCATCCAAGTTGAACTCTGTTATCCAAAAGAATGCACTGTCAGCCATTGTTTGGATAACCTCAGGTTTTGAAAAATCGAGGCTGGGCAAGAAGTCATCGAACCAGGTGGTAAGGCGCTGTTCGTCCCATAATCTGAGGTTCCTTCTTCCATCGGGCAGATTCAATTCAGTGGCCCAATGCGGGTTTGCTTTAATCAGGGGGTTTTCTTTGTGGACATGGTTCGACACGAAGTCGAGCATCACGCTGATGTTGTTGCGGTGTGCGGTTTCTACCATGCGGCGCATGGCTTGCTCATCGCCAAAGCGATGGTCAACGGTAGTGAGGGTTATGGGCCAGTAGCCATGGTAGCCGGTGTATTTGCGGTGCGGTGCCGGATATTCACGGTATGCCTCGTAAGGGTTTTGCGTAATGGGCGACAGCCAAATGGTGTTGATACCAAGGCGCTCAAAATAACCGTCTTCAATTTTTTGGGTAATGCCTTCGATGTCGCCTCCAAAGAAGTTAGCCCGGTCTGCAACTTCCGGATCGATAACCGGATCGTCAATATCCGGATTGCCGTTGTTAAAACGGTCCACCATCATAAAGTACAGTATGGTTTTTTCCTTGTCCTGACGGGTAAGTTCGGAGGCATCGAGCACCGGGTGGCCGTTTTGCAATGGGATGAACAAGTCGTTGGAGGGTCCGTGTTCGTTGTAGGCCCTTATGCGCAGGAAACTACGTTCTTTATTAACTGCATCGCCGGGAATAAAAACATGCAGGTTATTTCCCTGGCGCGATACGTTCTGACGGGGCAGGCGGAAGTTGTTCCAGAACACAAGGATTTCATCAGCCTGGTTGTTAAAGCCCAGGGTAATATCGAAATTGCTGTAAGATTCGGGAAACAAGTGGGGGGTGAGGTTGCGGTCGATGCCTGGTATGGTGAGCAAAGAGTTGAACCCCCCGGCATTATTGTCGACCAGCACAGGGTTGGTGGGGTCGGTCATGCTGCGGCCGTTTGCCACCAGCTGGTAGTGATAGGCGCCCGGATTAATATCGAGCCTGGCTTGCCAGAGGCCGTCGATAAGGGTAAGTGGCAATTCAGCCCAGCCGGTCATGTCGCCCCGGAGTATCACGCTTCTGTAGCGCTGCCCCTTAGGGTCGAAAACAAACTGATAGCGTTCTTTCTGGCTTTTTTCCACAAAAATACTGTAGCCCTTTTGTCCGAGCCAAACCTGCATTTCTGAAATAAAGGGAATTTCTTTTGTGAGCGTAACAATCTTCAGGTTAGCCTTATCGTCCGACAGCAAAAATTTCAACCCTGGGCTACCTGTTACCGAGTCGATTGCGGGTAAAGAGGCCTGAAGGAAGTAATCGGAAAGCCACACCATGGTAGTGTCGCCGTCAAGCCTTACGGCTGAGGCCAAACCATAAATATCTTGCCCTTCCGGGAAAAGGCTGGCTGGTTTTGTTTCGCAGCCTGCCATGGCAATGGCAGCAATAGCCGCAAGCAGCAAAATGGTCTTCTTCATACGCATACCCTTTCGTTTTTGTTATCTGGCCTGCACCAGGTAATAGTTTTTTTTGCCTCGCTGCACCAGGATGTGGCGGTTGTTGATCAGCTGGGCCGTGCTTACAACAAATTCGTCGTTTACCTTTTCCTTGTTTATGCTTATGGAGCCTTCCTTCAGCATGCGGCGGGCTTCACCTTTACTTTGAGTAATGGCGGTTTTTTCCGCAAGGAAATCAATAACCCCAATGCCGGCATCCAGTTCGCTTTTTTCCACATCAAACATAGGAACGCCGTCGAAAACCGAAAGCAATACTTGTTCTGGAAGCTTTTTCAGGGTCTCGGTGGTGCCTTTCCCAAAAAGGATTTCTGAAGCCTCCAGGGCTGTTTCATATTCTTCCTGTCCATGCACCCTTATGGTGATGTCTTTTGCCAGGGCTTTTTGAAGCAGCCTGAGGTGGGGTGCCTGCCGGTGCTCTTCGGTCATGGCTTCAATTTCCTGGCGGCTGAAAAGGCTGAATATCTTTATGTAACGTTCGGTGTCCTCGTCGGAGCAGTTTAGCCAGAACTGATAAAAGTGGTAAGGCGAGGTGTATCGGGCATCGAGCCATACATTGCCTTTCTCTGTTTTACCGAACTTGCTGCCATCGGCCTTGGTGATGAGGGGGCAAACCAGGGCAAAGGCCTCGCCACCAGTTTTGCGGCGTATCAGTTCTGTGCCGGTAGTGATATTTCCCCACTGGTCGGAACCGCCCATTTGCAGCTTGCAGTTTTTGCTGCTGAACAGGTGAAGGTAATCATAACCCTGCACCAGCTGGTAGGTAAACTCAGTGAAAGAAAGACCCGTTTCCAGGCGCTTTTTTACCGAGTCTTTGGCCATCATATAGTTCACCGTAAGGTGCTTGCCTACTTCGCGCAAAAAGCCCAGGAAGCTGAACTCCTTCATCCAGTCGTAGTTGTTTACGATCTCGGCCCGGTTTTCGCCGGTTTCAAAATCCAGAAATTTCAGCAACTGCTGTTTTATGGCCTCCACATTGTGGCGCAGCACTTCCTCCGACAGCAAATTACGCTCTTCGCTTTTTCCGCTGGGGTCGCCAATCATGCCGGTGGCACCGCCCACCAGTGCCAGGGGTTTATGCCCCGCCAACTGCAGGTGCTTCAGCATCATGATACTTACCAGGTGGCCTATATGCAGCGAGTCGGCAGTGGGGTCAATACCCACGTAAGCCGTTGTCATTTCTTTTTGCAGTTGTTCTTCCGTTCCGGGCATAATGTCGTGTATCATACCCCTCCAGCGCAATTCTTCAACAAAATTCATGAAACCCTATTTATTAGTTTGAAAAACAAAAATTTGACTTTTTTTACGAACTTCAAAATTAATCATATTGAATGAATTTTCATCTTTGCCCGAAAAGCCTTTCCTTTGCAGTGGTTTAAGGTTAACTGCCATATTTTGATGCATGTCTTGGAAACTTTGTGCATGCCTTTTTGTTCTTCTGTTTTATTTTTGAATTAAATTTTTTGTTATGAACTTGGTTACCGGAGGCACCGGGCTGGTGGGCTCGCATTTGCTTTATGAATTGGTTGCAAGCGGGCAAGACGTGCGCGCTACCATGCGCCAAAACAGCCAGCTCGAAATGGTCATGAAACTGTTTTTATGGTATGATGCTGAAAGGGGGCAGGAACTTTTCTCGCAAATTGAGTGGATAGAAGCCGATGTGAATGATGTTTTCAGCCTCAGGGAAGCCTTGCAGGGAGTCAGCACTGTTTACCATTGTGCAGCTATGGTGTCGTTTCTGCCTGCCGATCGCCAGCAAATGATGAAGGTAAATGTAAATGGCACGGCCAACCTGGTTAATGCCTGCCTCGAGCTGGGTATTGAAAAATTTTGCCACTGCAGCAGCGTAGCCGCCATCGGGCAGCCCGACGAAGGCAAGCCCACCGTGGAAAGCCTGGTGTGGAAGACCTCTTCGACAAACTCCTGGTATTCCATTAGCAAATATGGTGCTGAACGCGAGGTGTGGCGCGGTTCGGAAGAAGGCCTGCCGGTGGTTATCGTCAATCCAACCATCGTTATTGGCCCGGGCGATACGACCCGCTCCAGTGCCCAGCTTTATCAGTCGGTTAAAAACGGGCTGAAGTTTTACACCAAAGGGGTTACAGGTTTTGTCGATGCCCGCGATGTGGCCAGCGCCATGGTGCAGCTTGCCCAAAGTCCGGTTGTGAACGAAAGGTTTATTCTGAGCAGCGAGAATCACCAGTACCGTAAGGTTTTCGACTTCTTTGCAGCATCGGCCGGCGTTCAACCCCCTAAATATTTTGCCGGACCCGTATTAAGCGCTATTGCCTGGCGCATGGAGAAGTTACGCAGCCTTATCACCGGGAGCAAGCCTTTGATTACCCGCGAAACGGCCCGCAATGCCAACCATGTTAGGCTTTTTTCGAGCGAGAAGATACAGAAAGCGATAGGTTTTAAATTCAGACCAGTAGAGGAGGCAGCCAGAAACACGGCTGGGTTTTATAAGAAATTTCCGGAGCTGGTGTAAACGCCCCGGGTGCTTTAATTTCCCGGGCGACCCGGGGCTACTATTGGATGGCCCTTCGGGCATGAGGCCCTAATTACTTCGCGCTGAGACCTGCGCTCTGCGCTAAAATTTGGCTCCTGCCTTAATCCTTTCTGTTGATATACCTTCGCGAAATCATTGCCAATAGTAATAAGGCGCTGAAGAAAACGGATATCTTGCCTGCCACATTTCCCTGCAGGGCGTAATAAGTGAGGCGATAATTCTGGTTTACGCTTTCGCGGATGGCTGTTTGCTGCCACCACTCGGTTTTTTTTATTACTTGTCCTCTTTGGTCAATAAACGACGATATGCCTGTGCTGGCGGCCCTCACGACGGGTTTCCGAAGCTCAATGGCTCTGAGGCGGGCATATTCGTGATGCTGTCGGTGCCCCGGAGTTTTGCGCCACCAGCCATCGTTAGTCAGCACGAAGATGATGCCTGCTCCACGGCGGGCATATTCACTCATGAAGTCGCCGTATATCGACTCGTAGCAAATGACAGGGGCCACCACAGGCTCCCCTGGTGCGGCCCGGAACACTCCCCGGTGAGGTTGTGTGCCCATGCTGCCTGCCGTACCTCCAAGGGCAGAAACCAGCCTGCCAATGGGTTTTAATACCGTAAAAAATGGCATACGCTCAATGCCGGGTACCAGCTTCGATTTGTGGTAAAAGTCAAAGGATCCCTGCTGACCAATAAAAACGGCTGAATTGTATACATCATAGCTGTTGCTGGTGCCACTTACCGACCTTGCAGTAAGTGAGGCCTCCTGTCCGTTCTCATAAAGCTGATAAGTAAAGCTTCCGCTCACCCAGCTGAGTTGCGGGTTTTGAAATAAAAATTCCCGTACCTGAAGCACACCGCGATTCTGGCCAGTCTGGTGAAGCCATATGCCATCGGGCATGGCAGCTTCGGGCAATGCCACAAAACGGGTGTGGGGGCTTAAGGCCTCCTTGGCCAGCGCCACCATGGTTTCTACCCTTTGCATGGCTTCGGTGGGCGTCTGTGCTGGTTGGTAAGGATCGTATGATGGTTGCACTATAACCACCTCCACCGGGTTGGGTTTTTCAGCATAGCGTGCATGCATTGTGAGGGAAAGAACCAGTGGCACGGCAAAAGCGGTGGCCGTTAAAACACCAAACCAGCGGACTCTTTTAGCCTTAGCCCCTGGGCTGCGCAACTCCTTGACCAGCATATAAAGCAAAATGTTGACCAGCAATACCCATATGGCCCCGCCCGAAGTGCCGGTAAATTCGTACCACTGCACCCAACTTGGCCAGGCAGCAAACACATTGCCCAGGTCGAGCCAGTTCCAGCTCAGGTCCCACTTCGAATGCAGGAATTCGAAGCTCAGCCAGAAAAAAACTACCGGTAGCACACCCTGACGCTTCGGAAGCATGCGCCTCCACACATGCATGAGCCACCAAGGTATGGCCATAAAAAAAGAGTTGAGCACCACGGCCGTAATCATGCCCGGAATGGTGGCAAAAACAATCCACCAGGTCGTGAACAGGTTCCAGACAAAAAATGCCAGCCAGGCATGCATGAAGAAATCTACGCTGCGGCGATGGCTGCGCTCACCGAACATCTGGCTTTCGACCATTAGCAAAGGCAGCAATGCAACAAAAGCCAGCACGGGCAGGCCCCTGGCTGGCCAACTGGCAGCAAGCAGCAATCCGCTTGCCAGGCTGAGCAGTATAAGGCGGTGCTTATTGACAAAAACGGGTAAGGTCATTTGTGTGGTTTTGATAGCAATAAAAGTAAGGAAAATTGATGGTTTTGGCCCGTGGGGGTTGGTTTAACGTTTTTTTTGATCAAAATCAGGATTTAAACTTTGTTTAAAACATCTATTTTTCTAATTTTGGCCCACAAAACTTCACTATTCATGGCCAAGAGCAAAAATACCGAGCAAAAAATTTTCGATGCAGCCACCGAGTTGTTTCTTGAAAAAGGCGTCGACCGTACCTCCGTGCGCGAAATTGCAAACAAGGCTGGGATCAACCTGGCATTAATGAATTACTATTTCCGATCGAAGGAGAACCTTTTCGATGCGATCTTTACCATGCTGGTTAAGAAAAATACCCGCAAGCTGATAAAAATTCTCGACAGCGACCTTGGCCTGGAAGAGAAGATCAGGAAATACGTGGAGGCCTACATCGATATGCTCACCGAAAATCCGCTGCTTGTTTCTTTTGTCATGGCCATAGTGCACCGCAGCCAGGAGCGCATCACCCAGATGAAGGCCATCAGTAGCCTTTACAGCACCCCGAAATTTGCCCAGCAGGTATTCGACGAAAGTAAAAAGGGCCACATTAAGCCCACCAGCCCTACCCAGCTTTTTGTGGACATGCTGTCGCTGATCACTTTCCCTTTTGCCATAAAACTGCTCATAATGGATAAAACCAGTTACGACGAAGCGCATTTTCAGGCTTTTATGGAAGAGCGAAAGCAGCGTATTCCCGACCTGTTATTGCTGAGCATTAAGAAGCACGAGGAATAAACAATCCCGGTTTAATGGTTGGTGCCTGGGGCAGCGGCTTCAATATTATCACGCAGCTTCTTAAATTTAATTCTTGAGAGCGGAGAGTTTTGTTTTTTAACCAAGCGGTTAAAGCTTTGGCTGTCAATGTTTTTCCAGTTTTCATCATTCCAGTTTCTCACAAATTCCAAAGCATCCAATCCTGTTTCGATGGTTGGCTCAGCAAAGCGGTTGTGCGGGCAAACGTCCTGGCAGATGTCGCATCCAAAAATCCGTCCCTTCATTTTTCCCCTGAGTTCATCAGGTATGCTATCTTTTAATTCGATGGTTAGGTAAGAAATACAGCGGCGGGCATCCAGCTTGCCAGGGGCCACAATGGCCTGTGCAGGACATGCCTCCATGCAGCGGATGCAGTTTCCGCAGAAATCTTTTTCGAATGGCGTATCCGGCGTAAGCTCAAGATTTGTGATAAGTTCTCCCAAAAAGAAAAAGCTTCCCTTTCGGGGAATGATCAGGCAGCCGTTTTTCCCGGTCCAGCCCAACCCGGCCTGCACGGCCCAGGCTCTTTCGAGCACGGGGGCGCTATCGGTAAATACCCTGCCTTGGTGCTGAGGGGCCAGCTCCTTCAGCCTTTCCTCAAGTTTCCTTAGTTTTTCTTTTATAATGAAATGATAGTCAATGCCATAAGCATATTTTGAAACAAGATAGGAAGCACCGGGGTTTTGCTGTTCTGTCGGGAAGTAATTCATGGCCACTACGATCACCGAGCGGGCACCTTCTACCAGCATGCGCGGGTCAAGGCGTTTCTCCAAATGATTTTCCATATAGCCCATGGCTCCGTGCATGCCTTCTTTGAGCCAGTTTTTCAGGTGTGCCTCATGGCGAATGAGTTTTCCGGCGGTTGCCACACCACAGGCGGTGAAGCCCAGATGCAGGGCTTCCTGCTTTATGAGGTCGGTAATCTCCTGTTTGGTTGGGCCATGCATAGGCGGATGATTAGTCGAACAACGTGCCAGAACCGGGTGCCTTAATGCGCCCAAGGTGTTGGTAGGCGCGGGCAGTGGCTTCGCGGCCTCGCGGGGTGCGCATGATGTAGCCCTCCATGATCAGAAAGGGCTCATACACTTCTTCAATGGTGCCGGCATCCTCGCCCACGGCCGTAGCCACGTTGTTAAGGCCCACTGGGCCTCCCTTGAACTTGTCGATAATCGTACTCAAAATCTTGTTGTCCATCTCATCGAGGCCGTATTTGTCTACATTGAGGGCGCTGAGGCCGTAATGCGCAATTTCAATGTCAATGCTGCCATTGCCTTTCATTTGGGCAAAGTCGCGCACGCGGCGAAGCAATGCGTTGGCAATACGCGGCGTGCCGCGGCTGCGGCCTGCAAGTTCGCGGGCGGCCTCTTCTGTAATACTTACTTTCAGGATACCGGCCGAGCGCTTCACAATGGTGGTGAGCAGGGCGGCATCATAATAGTTGAGGCGCGAATTTATGCCAAAGCGTGCGCGCAGGGGCGAAGTAAGCAGGCCCGAACGGGTGGTGGCCCCGATAAGGGTAAACGGGTTCAGGCTGATTTGCACGCTGCGGGCGTTGGGTCCCGTTTCGATCATAATGTCGATCTTGAAATCCTCCATGGCCGAATACAGGTACTCTTCCACCACGGGGCTGAGCCGGTGTATCTCATCAATGAAAAGCACATCGTGGGGCTCGAGGTTAGTTAGCAGCCCTGCCAAGTCGCCGGGCTTGTCGAGCACCGGTCCGGAGGTAACTTTTATGCCCACGCCCATCTCGTTGGCGATAATGTTGGCCAGGGTGGTTTTTCCCAGCCCGGGCGGGCCATGCAAAAGCACATGGTCCAGGGCCTCTGCCCGTTTGCGGGCCGCCCCCACAAACACCTTCAGGTTTTCCACCACCCCATGCTGCCCCGTGAAGCTCGAAAAGCTGCCGGGCCTGAGGGCGTTTTCAAATTCCTTCTCGGCAGGGCTTAATTGGCTGCCATCAGGGTCGAGGTGGGTATTCATGGTGTGCTTTTTTTGTCTGAATGATAACGTGCAAATTTAATGATTTAATCGGATGCAGCCCAATGCAGTTCAGATGAGCCATCCTTTAAAATGCATACAATAAATTTTTAACTTTACTTCTTTGAAACCCCAATATGAGCCACGCGTTACTGATTGAGCGTATTTTTTCTCTCGACCACCCGGGCGACTTCGACTCCGTGGCCTTGGATGTTTTTCGCCACCAGTATTTTCATAACCAGGTTTATAGGTCGTTTTGCGAGGCGCTGAATAAAACTTCGGAAAATGTGTGCGACCTAAGCCAGATTCCATTCCTGCCGGTTTCGTTTTTTCAGCAGCAGCGGGTGGTGGCATTTGATGATCCTGAGGCCCATGTTTTTACCAGTTCGGGAACCACTGGCATCACGCCCTCCAGGCATTATGTGTATGATCCGGGGATTTATGAAACCAGTTTCGTGCGCGGTTTCAGGCGTTTTTATGGCGAGCCAACCGATTATTGCATCCTGGCCTTGCTGCCCGGCTACCTCGAGCGAAGTGGCTCTTCGCTGGTTTACATGGCCGACCACCTCATTGGATTAAGCCAGCACCCGCACAGCGGCTTTTACCTGCACGATCTGGCACTGCTGGCCGACAAACTCAGCTGGCTGCACCAAAAAGGACAGCGCACCCTGTTGCTGGGCGTCACCTTTGCCCTGCTCGACCTGGCCGAGAAATTTCCTGTCAGCATTCCCAATGCCATTATTATGGAAACAGGTGGCATGAAGGGCCGCCGCAAGGAGCTGGTTCGTGAGGAATTGCACAGCATCCTCCAGAATGCTTTTGGGGTGGAAAGCATTCATTCGGAATACGGCATGACCGAGCTTTTTTCGCAGGCCTATTCCAAAGGCAAGGGTCTTTTCGAGTGCCCGCCCTGGATGAAAGTACTTATTCGCGATACCAACGACCCACTGAGCCTGCTTCCGCCGGGCCGAAGCGGTGGCATCAACATTATCGATCTGGCCAACATCCATACCTGTAGCTTCCTGGCTACCCAGGATCTGGGAAGGATACACCCCAGCGGACAGTTCGAGGTGCTGGGCCGCTTCGATCACAGCGACGTCCGCGGTTGTAATTTAATGGTGGAATAGCGCAGGGGAAGAAGCTGAGAAAGTGAGAAATGAGAGGGTGAGAAAACAAGGAGGCATGAAAATGTGCAGAACAAAAGTGGCAGCAAATAACCCGGGGCATGAGGTTATCCGCGCCATCCTTTAAAATCCGTGTCATCTAGAAAATAAACTCCAGCAAGAACCGGAATCCTGCCACAATAAGGAATGCCCCGCCAAAAATGGTAACGCGTTTGGCGAAGGCCAGCCCCAGGTTTTGTCCGCCGGCCAGACCAAAAAGGGTAAAGAAAAAAACCGTTATGGCGATCAGGAAGGTGGCTGTTAAAATGGGCGCGCTCATAATGCCCAACACCAGTCCGGCCAGCAATGCGTTCATCCCGGTGGCCACCGAAAGGGCAAAAATTACACGTGTGCTGTTTATGTCGAATACCTTGGTTTCCGGACGCTTGCGCCAGGCTTCCATGATGAGCTTCACGCCAATGATCATGAGGATAATGAACGACGACCAGCCTTCGATACCCTCCACGGTAAAGTGGGCCCATCGGCCAAGGTAATATCCGGCGAAGGCGAAAACAAAGTGGCTGAGGGCAAAGGCAAGGGCTGTTTTGAGCGGGATGCCCGGAACTACTTTTCCCGAAAGGGCGCTGTTTGCAATGGCCAGCCCAAAGCAGTTCATGGCCAGCCCAAGGGCAACGATAAAAAGAATCAGGATATCCAATTTGAACTAAGTTATGGTTTGTCAGATCAAATTTACCATCTTTTCAAGCCAGATCCGATCGGATTCATCAAATGAATGGTAATCTTTGCTGTCCACATCGAGCACGCCAATAATCTGGCCTGAAGCGTTGCGCAAAGGCACCACGATTTCGCTGTTTGAGCGGCTGTCGCAGGCAATATGCCCCGGAAACTGATGCACATCGGGCACAATGATACTCTCTTTTTGGTTAATGGCTGCCCAGCAAACTCCGGTGTCTTTTGCCAGCAACTGGCAGGCAACCGGTCCCTGGTAGGGCCCAACGATCAGTTCGCCATCGTCGAGCAGGTAAAAGCCAGTCCAGAAGAAGTAATCCATTTTTTGGCTGAGCACGGCAACCACCGTAGCCATCCGCGAAAGCGCATTGCCCGGCTTGAGCAAAAGTTTCTGCAGTTGTTCGTATATGCGCTGGTAGCGTCCGTTTTTGCGGTCAGTGTTCATAGAGGGAAGGTTGTCATGCCTGCCTGCCGGCAGGTAGGGTTATCATTGTTGTCATGGTTGAAAAAATTATTTCAACAAAACATTAATGATAACACCGAACTCCCCAAAAAGTTGCTAGGCCTTTTCCAGTTCCACGGTAAAGTGGCGCATGATGGGGGCCTCGGAAACGATGCGGAAGCCTTTTTTGATGGTGTCGCGGCGGTCGTAAATGTTTTTGAGGCAGGCGGCCACATATTCCATGTGGTTGTTGGTATAGGCCCTTCGCGGGATGGCGAGCCTGAGCAGCTCCAGTGCGGGATAGCGGTTCTTGCGCGAGAGCGGATCACGGTCGGCAAGTAAAGTGCCTATCTCCACACTGCGTACGCCCCCTTCAAGATAAAGCTCAACACCCAGTGTCTGCGCCTGGTATTCTTCTTTGGGGATATGCGCAAGAAACTTTTTGGCATCTACAAACACGGCGTGGCCGCCGGTGGGTTGCTGTATGGGAATGCCATACTCCATAAGTTTGTTGCCGAGATAAGCCACCTGCCCAATGCGTGCCTCCAGGTAATCGAATTCGGTACCTTCCATCAGCCCCTGCGCCAGCGCGCCCAGGTCGCGGCCGGCCAGCCCGCCATAGGTAATATATCCTTCGAACATGATGTTGAACATGCTGGCTTTGTCGAACAGGGCTTTGTCGCGGCAAGCGATAAAGCCGCCAATATTTACAATGGCATCTTTCTTGCTGCTCATGGTGGCCCCATCCACATACGAAAACATCTCCTTAACGATATCGCGAATGCCATGGTTTTCGTACTCCTTTTCGCGCACTTTGATAAAGTAGGCGTTCTCGGCAAAGCGTGCGGCATCGAAAAATACGGGGATGTCGTATTGCCGGCAAAGGGCCGACACATCCTTAATGTTCTGCATGCTCACGGGTTGACCACCCGAGGTGTTGCAGGTAACCGTTATCAGGCAAAGGGGAATTTTTTCTTTGGGGTATTTTTTAAAGACCTTCTCGAGTTTTTCCAGGTCGATGTTTCCCTTGAAGGGATGGAGAATGGTGGTGTCGGCGGCTTCGTCAATGGTGCAGTCAATGGCACGGGCGCGGCGGTATTCGATATGGCCCTTGGTGGTGTCGAAGTGGGAGTTGCCGGGCACCACATCGCCCTGCTTGATCATGGCCGAGAAGAGCACGTTTTCAGCGGCACGGCCCTGATGGGTGGGCAAAAAATAGGGCATGCCCAGCAGGCTGCTGATGGTATCTTTCAACTTGAAATACGAAAGTGAGCCGGCATAGCTCTCGTCGCCCAGCATAATCTCCGACCACTGCATGTGGCTCATGGCACCGGTGCCCGAGTCGGTAAGCAGGTCGATAAAAACCTGGTCGCTGCGAAGGTTAAAAAGGTTATAACGCGCCTGTGCGATCCATTCTTCGCGCTGCTGACGGGTGCTTTTCTTAATGGGTTCTACTACTTTGATCTTATAGGGTTCTGCAAAAGGTAATTCCATGACGAGAAAATTAAAGTGAAAGGATAAAGGAAGAAGGAGAAAGGAAAAAGAAAGATGTTAGGCTGATTGGCCTACAGCTGAAACTCGTCGCGGCGCTTGATGTTGCGGTAATCCTGCTTTATGGTCAAGGTGATGTTCATTATCCTCAGAAAAAGGTGTCGATGCAAAAATAAGGATTTTTATTTTCATTGAAAAACTTCATGACACTGGTTTTGGGAGGCTTAAGTTTTTGGTGGCTTATTTCTTACAAACTGATTTATTCTATCTTTGTAAAACCTTTCCGGGGCCTGTTCCGTTTTTTATTTTCGGCGAAGGATTTTCAAAAATAATTTGTTATGAGCTGGTTTGCAGGTTTTATCCTAAGAATATTTGGCTGGAAGATCGAAACTGACGATATGAGTCAGATCAAAAAGGCTGTAATTACCATGGCGCCACACACCAGTTACTGGGACTTTCCCATTGGACGGCTGGCGCTCCTGAACCGCGGCATTCCCATTAAAACAATGATAAAAAAGGAGTCCTTCTTTTTTCCTTTAGGGCCAATACTGCGGTCTTTGGGAGGCATACCCGTTGACCGGGCCAACAGCCAGAAAACCGTGAAGTCGATTACCGATGAGTTAAAAAAAAGTGATGATTTCATTTTGCTCATTACGCCCGAAGGCACCCGCAAGCTCAACAAACGCTGGAAGAAGGGTTTCTATTTTATTGCGGAGACCGCCAATGTGCCTATAATTCTTGGTTTTCTCGACTACAGCAAAAAGATTGCCGGGCTGGGTCCGGTCATTTATCCTTCGGGCGATTACGACGAAGATTTGAGGAAGATTCAGGCCTTTTATGCGGAAAAGGTGGCCAAACACCCGGCCCAGTTCAACCTTTCGGCCATGTACCGCAAAGACGAAAAGGCCACTGATTAATTGACGCCACTGGTAAGCCCTGCCAGGCTGAAACGCACAAAAATGGTGTGCTGCAGCAGAAAACGGTCGTTTTCGCCCAGGTTGATGCGGCTGTAGTTCGCGCTGTAGCCGGCCCATAGGGCAAAATTCTCGTTCACATCCATTTTTAACCCGAGGGTGCCAAAGCCGCCAAAGCCAATGCCGTAATCCCTGATCTGATAGTAGGTGCTGGTGGGGTTGCGAATGGCCAGGGTCTGGCTCCTTACCCTGATGCGGTTTTCCTTCACCTTGGTGTCTGTAATGCTTAATCCTGTTTCCAGGAAAGGATGGAGATAGGAGTTCTTTGAGATGAGGGTATACTGAAAGCTGAATCGCAAATCGAGCCGCTCCTCGGTGCCCCAGAGGTCGTATAGTTCAATGTTGTCGCCCTGCACAAAAACCACCCGTTCAATTTCCAGCGCAAACTTATCCTCGGCTTTAAGCCTGGCATAGTTGAATTCGGCATGCAGCCCCACCTTGGGGTTGAAATGCAGCGAACCGAAAAAGCCGAGCATTACGGCTGGTTTATAGCTCATTTGCAGCGGAAGTCCATTGCTGGCTAATTTAAAATCGTAGCCAATATCCTGCCGAATGCGGTTGTAATTGTATGTCTGGTTGATGATCGACTCCACGCTGTGTTCGCCGGTGCCGTTGTAGTAATTAGCCGTGCCAGCATTGGCCATATAAAAGCCCATATTCATGCCATAGTCAAAGCGAAGCAGGCGGGTGTTTTCCCGCGAAAGCGGTTCATTATCATATCCCTGGGCGTTGAGTCTGCTGGGTGCAATGAACAGCAGGCTAACAAAAAACCAATGGAGGCAAAACCGCGACAGTTGCTTCATGGGGGTCAGATATTTTCGGCAGGGGGTTCCTGTCCAAAAGGTTTGAAATACTCTTTAAGCAACTGGCTGGCCGCCTGAAAAGAGGTGAGGTGATGCTCATTGAGGGCAGCCTCCATGCGGGGCATTAATCGCATCACTTCGGGATTCTGATAAAAGCTGTTAACCAAAGCCTGGTTTATGGTTTCGAGCATGCTGAAACGCTGCTGCTGTCGGCGCTTTATTTCAAAATGGCCATTGCCTTTGAGCAGGTTGTCGTGCGCTAAAATCATTTCCCATACCTGGTCGATGCCCGTTTTTTGTATGGCCGAGCAAAGCTCCACGCGGGGGGTCCAGCCGGTGGGCGGAGGTGGAAAAAGGTGCAGGGCGTTGGCATATTGTATCCTGGCGGCTTTTGCCTTATTTAGGTTGTCGCCGTCGGCCTTGTTTATGGCCATGCCATCGCACATTTCGATGATGCCGCGCTTGATCCCTTGCAGCTCATCGCCGGCGCCGGCCAGCATCAGGAGCAAAAAGAAATCGACCATGGAGTGCACGGCCGTCTCCGACTGGCCCACGCCGACGGTTTCCACCAGCACGATGTTAAATCCGGCTGCTTCGCAAAGGATGATGATCTCGCGGGTTTTGCGTGCTACTCCGCCCAGCGATCCGGCCGAGGGTGAGGGCCGAACAAAGGCATTCTCATCCACAGCCAGCTGCTCCATGCGGGTTTTGTCGCCCAGTATGCTGCCTTTCGAAATTTCGCTGGATGGATCGACCGCAAGCACTGCAATTTTATTGCCGCGGGCGGTAAGGTAGGTGCCAAATGCTTCAATAAAAGTGCTTTTGCCCACGCCTGGCACCCCGGTAATGCCTATGCGCAGTGAGTTTCCCGCAAAGGGAATGCATTTTTCTATGATTTGCTGTGCCAGCTCAAAGTCACGCTTCAGCGAACTTTCAATCAGGGTAATAGCCATGCTGAGTATCACCCTGTCGCCGCGCAGAATGCCTTCCACGTATTCTTCAACGCTGAACTGCCTTGGCTTGCGCGCCTTGAAAGCACGCACGGCCGCCTCATTAATGCTGGAAGGCTGCTCTATGCCTGCATTCACTTTCAGGGCTGAGCGTTCTGGGGTTTTTTCGGGGTGTTTTCTTTCGGTCATGCCTTTTTATAACAAGTAAACACAAAGTTAGCCCGAATAATCGTTATGGCAAACCACAAAAATCCGAAAAAGGATTTCTTGCAGGCAAATTGAATGGACATATATTTATTAACAATTTTTTGGTAAATTGCATGCTGTAAAACAGAATTGGTGCTTCATTTTTTCATCTAAATATCTGAAACATGAACAAATCGTTTTTTAGAGCCCTTGCGGCCTTGCTGTTTTTTGTACTTATATTGTTTGGTGGTCGGCAGGCACAGGCCTGGTCAGAGCATCCGCTACTTATCTATCCCGTTTTAAAGAGCATGCCGGTAGTTGCCAACGCCCCTGAGGTAGAGGTAAAAAGCCTGCTGACCTTCCTTTTGCAGGAAGAGGAGGGCCTGGCCCGCATGCTGGCCGGGCAGGAGGCCTGGGCGCGCGAAAACATTGAAGCCTATGCTCCACGGCCCGACAACCTGGCTTTTGTGGCCACCGGCAATGCGGAAGACATTCTCCAGCGGTTCTTTTATGCCATCCGCATCGACCCCAATGTTAAAATGGCGCTGTACCACCACCTGCCCCCGGGTGTTGATGGCGGCGGCCGCGAGGTGATCAGTCCCTATGAGCTTACCACCCTCGACAAGCTCACCGAAATGCTGCATTCAACTTACCTGAGGCTGCACGAAGGCGAATTGATCGCTCCCATACTGGTGCTGGCTTCGGCCAACAACGAACCCGACTACGGCTTCGACCTGGGTCTTTTTGAAGACAACAACACATACTGGGGCAAACTCTACGGCTTTGGTGAGCAGACTTTTGGCAATCCCAACCTGCCCTACGGCACCCAGGCGCCATTTCATATGGGCTTTTATCACGAACCCGGGATCGTTTTTGCTGCTGCCCCTTTTCTTAAGCGCACTTTCGTGGAATACCGCATTAACCTCTACCAAACCCTGGCCGAATATGCCTTTGCTGCTGGTCAGGACTATTGGGGCTATCGCTTTATGGGCTGGGCCATGCACTACCTGGGCGACCTGAGCATGCCCTACCACTCGTCGGTGCTGCCGGGAGTTAGCGCCCTGCGCATGATCTGGATAAACCTGAAGGCCATGATCGGTTTCCCCAGAAGCCGCGACAATGCCGTGCAGCTGGTGTCGAACCGCCACACTGTGTACGAGCAGTTCCAGTGGCTGGCACTTAAAGATGCTTACGAAAAGGGCAACTGGGAACATCCGTTTATAAAGGCCCTCGAAAATCCGGTGGAAGCAAAACCTTACGACCACACCTTCCCAAGAGAAGTCGTTGCCCGCGAATCATACAAAAAAGGGAAAGCCACCACCCGGGCCATGAAAAGATATATGCCCAAGAAGCTTATTTCCGACCCGAAGTTCGAAGTGAGCGATGCAGCAGAACTCGACAACCTCCTGGATTACATGGTGGCCGAGAAAGGTCCCGAAGGCATCGAAGGCATGACTGCCCTCATTGCAGAGCGATTCAGCGCCTACAGCATGCACACGCGGAGTTTTGTGACAGCAATGCTTGAAAGAAATTGATGATTTATGATTTCGGTTTGATGATTTTTTGATAAGTTTTTCAATTTAAAAATTCAATCGCCTATGAAGACGTTGAAAAAAGTTCTGATCGGTATTGTGCTGGTGCTTGCGGTAGTGCTGCTTGCTGCCACGTTGGTTGTGCGCAACATTTCGAGGAAAGCCTTGCCCGACTACAACCTTTCGTTGATGATTGAAGGGCTGCGCGACGAGGTGCAGGTGTTTCGCGATGAGCAGGCCGTTCCGCATATTTATGCCAACAATGAATACGATCTTTATTTCACCACTGGATATGTAATGGCACAGGACCGGCTGTGGCAAATGGACTTTCTGCGGCGCGTCACCATGGGCCGGCTGGCTGAGATCTTTGGCGAAGACATGATCGGGGCCGACCATTTTCTCAGGGCCCTGCGTATGCCTGAAAAATCGGAAATGGTGATGGCCGACAGCGACCCGGAAGTGCTGGCTGCTTTCAGCGCCTTTGCTGCGGGTGTGAACCATTATATCGAAACCCATCAGAAGCGCCTGCCACCAGAGTTTACCATCCTTGGTTACAAGCCCGAGCCCTGGCTGCCCATTTATTCGGTAAACCTTATCGGTTATATGGCCTGGGACCTTTCGGGGGCGTATAATATGGAGGTGATCTTACATAAACTTCGCCAGGTACTCGATGAAGAGAAGTTCAATCAGCTTTTGCCAGATATGAAATATCACCCTACCGTAGTGCATCCGCAATTAGCCAACGAACCCGTTGAAGCGCTGTTCAGTTTGCTGGAGAACAACAAAAAACTGAAAGAGTTGGGCATTGAAATTTTCAGCGGAAGCAACAACTGGGCGGTTTCGGGCAAGAAAAGCCAGAGCGGCCAAGCCATGCTGGCCAACGACATGCACCTGGGCTTCGGTTCTCCCGGAATATGGTATCAAATGCATCAGGTAATTGAGGGCAAACTCAATGTGGCTGGTTTGGTATTACCCGGCCAACCCTTTGTGGTGGCGGGACACAACGAGCAGATTGCATGGGGCTTAACCAACGTTGGTGTAGATGATGCCGATTTCTACCTTGAAACCCTTGACGAGAATGGCCGCTACCTTTTCAAGGATGAGTGGCTTGATCTGGAGATCAGAAATGAAAAGATCAACGTAAAGGGCGGTGATCTAGTGGAGCGCGAGTTGCGTTTTACTCATCGGGGCCCCATTATTTCAGGGTTCAAAAAAATAACAGATCAGGCCATTTCCATGCAATGGTCGGGCAACCTGCTCAGCAATGAAATACGTACTTTTTACCTTGTTAACCGTGCCCGTAATTGGGACGATTTTCGCGAGGCGCTTCGCACCATGACCTCCATAAGCCAAAACTTCGTTTATGCTGATGTGGAAGGCAACATCGGCCTGCAAACCGCTGCCGGGGTGCCCATTCGAAACGATGGCAACGGAATATTCGTTTATCCCGGACATACCGACCGATACGACTGGATTGGCATGGTGCCTTTCGAGGAGCTGCCTTTCAGCTACAACCCAACGGAGGGTCACCTTTCATCGGCCAACAACCGCACCGTTGGAGATGACTATCCTTATCATATTGGATATCAGTTCGAGTTGCCGTTTCGTATTGATCGCATTCGCGAAATGCTTAACGAAAAAGAAAAACTCGGGGTGGATGACTTCAAGAGTATGCTGGCCGATCACAAATCGAAGTTGGTGGAGCGTTATTTGCCCGATTTGCGAATAATTGTTAGCCTGGAACCCAACCTGACCATAACAGAAAAGAAGGCGCTGGAACTGCTTGAGCGATGGGATATGGTGGTTACCGCCGGAAGCGGGGCCCCAACCGTTTTTGAAGTGTTTTACATCACTTTCCTGAAACATATTTTGGAGGACGAGATGGGCGAGGATCTTTATCGTGAGTTTATTGCTGATAAGGGGTCTGTAAGATATTCTTTCGAGTATTTTTGGAAAAATCGCCAGTCGAGCTGGATCAATAATGTAAACACCGATGCCAATGAAACCTTCGAGGATATCGTTGTTTTAAGCTTCCGCGAAAGCGTTGACTGGCTCAAGAATGAGCTTGGCAGCGAACCGGCAAAATGGCAGTGGGGCGATATCCACCAGCTCACCATAGCCCACCCGATGGGTTCGGTGAAGATTCTCGACCGGATTTTTGGCCTCAACAAAGGTCCTTTTCCTGTTGGAGGAAGCTTCCATACGGTTTCGCCTTATGCTTTTGACTTCTTTAATCCCTTCCTAGTTAACTGGGGTGCCTCCCATCGGCATATATTTCAGCCAAACAACTGGAGTGATAATTATGTGATCATACCCACAGGAACATCTGGTATCCCGGCCAGCAAGTATTATTTGGATCAGACTGAAATGTACCTGAACAACGAATATTTTACCATGCCTTGGCTTCGCCAGGAAGTGGAATCCCGCGCGAAATACCGGGCGGTGTATGGGCCTGCCCGGCAGTAAATATTGGAGCGTATGACCAACCAACTGAAGATCATACTTTTTGCTTTGCTGATGGGCCTGATGCCCTTAGCCTTTGCACAGGGCGGGCTGGAGGACTTTAACCTGAAGCGGCAGCAAACCAGCATGGCCGGTATGTGGACGCTGGGCGGCTGGGCCGCTGCCAACTTTGTGGTGGGCGGCATTGGCTGGGCCCGCGGAAGCGGCTCCAATATGTACTTCCACCAGGGCAATGTGCTTTGGAACACTGTGAATGCCGGCATTGCAGGCGTGGCCCTGTATTCGCTATACAATGCCGACCCCGGCAGCCTGGGCCTGTTCGAAAGCATAAAGGAACATTACGGACTCGAGAAAACCCTGCTGTTCAATGCCGGGCTCGATGTGGGCTATATGGCCGCGGGCTTCTACCTGCGCGAAAGAGCCAAAACCGCCACCAAAAACCAGGACATGCTCAAAGGCTACGGAAGCGCCCTGATCCTGCAGGGTGCCTTCCTGTTTGTGTTCGACCTGGCCCTGTATGGCATCATCAACCAGCAATCGAAACAGCTGGAAGCGCTGATTTCACCGGTCTATCTTACGCCGGAAGGATTTGGAATGGTGTTGAGGTTTTAGGTTAAAAGGTTTGGGGTTCGGAGTTTTTTTGTAGAGAGGCAATGCATTGCGTCTCTACTCCCTTTTAAATGCTACCTAATCACCTTGCCGGTTACCACATCCAAGCCATCGGTTATTCGGTAGATCAGCACGCTCCGCCCTGCTTGGGGCATGGGCACAAAGGTTTCGACCTGTCCGGGGCTACCTGGGTTGAGCTGCTCGCTGTAAACAATCCTTCCGTAAATATCGGCCAGCTGCACTTGCAGCGGATGCCCGGTGGGGGTATAAATGCGCAGCATCAATCCCTGCGGCTGGCTGATGGCCAGTGCCTGTAAGCGCCCGCCAATGCCATCAACCTGCACCGCCACCCATTGGCTGTATTCAAAGCTGCCATCATAATCGGTTTGTTTTAGCCGGTAATACGAAATGCCCGGCAGCGGATCATGGTCAATAAACTGGTAATGCAAGGTGTGGCTCGAATTGCCTGCCCCATCTATAAAGCCGATGATCTCCGCATCCACTGCATCGCGGCTGCGCTCCAGGGTAAAGTAATCGTTGTTGATCTCCGAGCCGGTGGCCCAGTTGAGCAGCACCTTGCCATCCTGGTATTTGGCAGTGAAGGAGAGGAGTTCGATGGGGAGAGGGTTGTCAATGCCGCCTCCAATACCCCAATCGCTGAAACCTGAGGTGATGCCTGTTCTTTTAATGACTGGATGAGTGATTGTTCCGGTTGGTTTAACATGAATTCCTGCTTCGGTCCATGGACCATTCCCTGTCCTTTTTAGGGCCGTTAGTTGGCATAAATCGTAAATGCTTATAAACCCATTTGGAGAAAGAGTAATATCGTATTCACCACCGGACAATCCTTCTGCTAGGAACCTCCAAAAACCCTGATAACTAACTGAACTTATATAAAAAGCACCGCAATTATCCGTTTCAGGAATGATTAGGTTGTCAGGAGCTTCTCCCATCGATTCAGGTACAAACCAGGCCTTAAGTGAGCCTCCTGTTGTAGGTTTAACTGTTGGATAATCAATCAAAGCCGGCAGGTGATTGGGTGTATGTAAGTTATTCTCTATGTCGGTAACAATAGAGGCTCCAATTGGGAATAAGACTCCTGAGGTTGGAGGATCAGTCGAAAAATATCGCTTAAGTTTTCCGTATATAGTTCCTGCGGAATAATTTAATTCCCCGGTTTGAATTGCCGAAGTTCCCAGGGTAACCAAATGACCATTTGTAAGGATATTTCCCTGGTTCATGGTGAGAACTTGCGAAACGCTTATTGGAGTCAGAAGATTTAGATACCCGCCTGATTTATTAATCTGCAAATAATTCAGGACTTTTCCGTCAGCCAGACTCAGGCTTTGGTTGTCACTTCCATTTAACACCAGGTTGGTGCTTTCATCCGGGAAACTACCGGATGGGGTAACGGTAAAATGGCCGCCAAGATTTAAACTGTTGCTATTCCCTTAAAGGGCCCCTGACAAGGTAACGGGCCCGCCGATAATGGCTTTGTCAGAAATCAATTCAACTTCTCCTGATATTTCCAACCCATTGCTGTTAAGAATCAAGT